>DEIK01000047.1:39938-67987 GCA_002352425.1 Rhodobacteraceae bacterium UBA2776 | reverse complement strand
GTCCAGTTCAACGAGATTCTTATGGTTGGCGCCGAAGTTGGCACGCCCACCGTTGCTGGTGCGGGCGTCCAAGCGGACGTGATCGACCAGATCAAAGGCGAAAAGCTGATCCATTTTGTGAAACGTCGTCGTAAGCACGGCTCCAAACGCACAAAAGGCCACCGTCAAAAGCTGACACTGGTGCGGATCACCGAGATCCTTGAAAAAGGCGCTGACAAATCAGGCGTTAAAGAAGCCATCGGCACTGGATCTGTTTCGGCCGCTGCAATCGCGGCTATGAAACCAGCCAGCAACAAGCCCGCGCGTGCTGAGCAGGGTAAGCCTGCGCCAAAAGCCAAAGCTGCCAAACCAGCCAAGGCCGAAGCCGAAGCCAAACCCGCCAAAAAAGCAGCGGCCAAGCCTGCTGCAAAGAAAGCAGCCCCAAAAGCTGCCGCCAAAGCAACAGACGGTGCTGACGATCTTAAGCAACTGTCCGGTGTTGGCCCCGCGCTCGAGAAAAAACTGATTGAGGCTGGCGTAACATCATTCGCTCAGATCGCAGGCTGGTCTAAAGCCGATATTGCTGATATGGACGAGAAACTGTCGTTCAAAGGTCGCATTGACCGTGAAGACTGGGTCGCACAGGCCAAGAAACTGGCTAAAGGCTAAGGAGAGACAAAATGGCACATAAAAAAGCAGGCGGTTCATCCCGCAACGGTCGCGATAGCGCAGGTCGTCGTCTTGGCGTCAAAAAATACGGCGGCGAAGCCGTGATCCCAGGTAACATCATTCTGCGCCAGCGCGGTACAAAGATGTGGCCGGGTGAAGGTGTGGGCATGGGCAAAGATCACACGATTTTCGCCAAAGTCGAAGGTAATGTCTCCTTCCACAAAGGCCTTAAACGCCGCACATTTATTTCGGTTCTCCCGACAGCAGAGGCCGCTGAATAAGCCGAACCTTATGAATTAAAATTTGGGGATCGGTGGAAACACCGGTCCCTTTTTCGTTTCCAAACGGAGGCTAGAATGGCCATCCAAACAGTAGCCAGTTCAGAAGAAAACTATTGTCACGTTTCACGTGCGGATTTGGGTCTGCGCCTTGTAGAAATGTCGGCCAGTAGCTATCTACTTCAAGTTGAAGACACCGGAGGTGCGGTATGAAAATTGAAACCATTATCAACCAGCAAGTGATTGATTGCGGCCGTTTTTCTTTGCGCCCTTTGCGCAAATCGGATGCGGGCTTGCTTGAGCTTTACTCAAGCGATGAACGTATCGCGCGCTCAACCACCAATATCGCGCACCCATTACCGCCTGGCTCAACCGAAGCCTTCATCGCCCGTGTCACAGGGGAGGATCGCTCAGAAGAAGTTTGGGTTTTGGATGGCTCGCTTCAGGGCCACGCTGAATTATTGGGCGTTGTTAGCCTGACCTGTATTGAGCGCGATCAGGCTGAAATCGGCTACTGGATTGCACCGGCCTTTTGGAACACGGGCTATGCGTCCGAGGCTGTCACGGCCATGCTAAATGCCAACCCCAAAGGTAACAAAACGATCTTTGCCGAGGTGTTTCAGGACAATCCGGCTTCGGCCCGTGTGCTGACCAATGCTGGATTTGAATACATCGGCGACGCCGAAACCCATTCGGTGGCGCGTGGGGCCAACGTCGAAACATGGACCTATATCAAAAAGATGGGGTAGGGCGCGGGCCAATCATATGGCTTGAGACCCTGCGCATTCTGCTCTATCGCCTAAGTGAACCAAATTATTAAGGCGCAATCCGCATGAAATTCCTCGATCTCGCCAAAGTTTACATCCGTTCTGGTGGCGGCGGTGGTGGCTGTGTGTCGTTCCGGCGTGAAAAGCACATTGAATATGGCGGTCCCAATGGCGGGGACGGGGGCCGTGGCGGTGACGTTTGGGCGGTGGCCGTTGACGGGCTGAACACGTTGATTGATTTTCGCTATCAACAGCATTTCTTTGCCAAAAGCGGCCAAGCGGGCATGGGCTCGCAACGCACTGGGGCTGATGGCGATGACATCATCTTGCGGGTGCCTGTAGGGTGTGAAATTCTGGACGAAGACGAAGAGACTGTGATCGCTGACATCACCGAGGTCGGCCAGCGCGTTTTGTTGGCCAAAGGTGGCAACGGCGGCTTTGGCAATCTGCACTTCAAATCCCCCACCAACCGCGCGCCGCGTCGCGCCAATCCTGGCCTTGAAGGGGTTGAACGCACCCTTTGGTTGCGCCTGAAACTGATCGCGGATGCGGGTCTTTTGGGCATGCCGAACGCCGGTAAATCCACATTCTTGGCGGCGACATCGAATGCGCGCCCGAAAATCGCCGATTATCCTTTTACGACCCTGCACCCCAATTTGGGCGTGGTTGGTGTTGATAACGCCGAATTCGTGATGGCCGACATTCCGGGCCTGATCGCAGGGGCGTCGCAAGGGCGCGGCATTGGCGACCGGTTCTTGGGCCATGTTGAACGCTGTGCGGTGTTGCTGCATCTGGTCGACGCGACCTCTGAGGATGTGGCCGAAGATTATCGCGTCATTATCAATGAACTTGAACAATATGGCGGCCATCTGGCGGACAAACCGCGCGTTACCGCACTGAACAAAGTCGATGCGCTGGATGACGAGGAACGCGCTGAAAAGCTTGCCGAATTGAGCGGGGCCGTGGGTGGCCCTGTCATGATGATGTCTGGGGTTAGCCGTGAAGGTCTGGTTGAAGTGCTGCGCGCTGTGCGGTCCGAAATCACCGAGGACCGTCTGCGCACCCGCAAGGCCGAACAGGCTGGGAGTGAGGAGGAGGCCAAGGGATGGGCTCCGTAAACACCGCCAAACGTGTGGTTGTCAAAATCGGTTCGGCCTTGTTGGTGGACCGTGACACGGGCGCGCTGCGTAGCGACTGGTTGCATGCGCTTGCGCAGGACGTCGCGATTCTCAAATCCGGCGGTGCGGATGTTGTCCTTGTGTCCTCTGGCTCAATCGCGCTTGGGCGTGGCGTGCTTGGATTGCCGGACACCGATTTGGCGTTGGAACAATCCCAAGCTGCCGCTGCGGTCGGTCAAATCCGCCTTGCCCGTGCGTATGAAGAGGCGCTCGCGCTGCATGATATCACCACTGCCCAAGTGCTGGTGACGTTGGAAGACAGCGCAAACCGGCGCCGTTACTTGAATTCGCGTGCCACGCTGGATCAGCTGATCAGCCTAGGCGTCGTACCGATTGTGAACGAAAATGACACCATCGCGACGGATGAAATTCGCTATGGCGACAATGACCGTCTGGCCGCACAGGTCGCGGTGACGGTGGGGGCGGATCAGTTGATTTTGCTCTCGGACGTCGACGGGTTTTACAGCGCAAATCCCAATCAGGACGCGGATGCGGTGCGCTATGAGTTGATCAAGCAAGTAACTCCCGAAATCGAGGCGCGTGCAGGTGATGCTGGCTCGGGCCTGTCCAAGGGTGGTATGAAAACAAAGCTGATGGCGGCGAAAACGGCGATGGCAGCGGGCTGTGCGATGGCGATTTGCGATGGCTTTACGGATCGCCCCTTAACGGCGTTGATCAACGGTGCAAACGCCACATGGTTTGCCGCGCAAGACGATCCGCAAACGGCCCGAAAACGCTGGATCGGCGCGATGAAACCCAAGGGCAGCATCACAATCGACGCGGGCGCGGCCAAAGCCTTGCGGAATGGTAAATCCTTACTGCCCGCTGGTGTGACCTCAGTGGAGGGCGAATTTGGCCGTGGTGATCCACTGACGATCCTTGGCCCAAATGATGCGCCGCTTGGCACAGGTTTGTCACGTTATACTGCCGAAGAAATGATTAATATCAAGGGCTTGCGTTCGAGTGCTATCGAAGAAATCCTCGGGTATAAACCACGCTCCACCTTGATACACCGCGACGACATGGTTCTGTAACCTTATCATTGTTCCTAAAATATCCCCGCCGGAGGCAAAATACTATGAGCACTGAAATCAAGGCTATGATGGCCGACATTGGCACCCGCGCCAAAGCGGCCGCCGCCGATCTCGGACATGCCAGCGCCGCTGCCAAGCAAAACGCCCTGATGGCCGCCGCCGATGCAATCTGGGCAAATCGCGCCGAGATTTTAAAGGCCAATGCGCTTGACATGGATTTTGGCCGCGACAAGGGGCTGTCACCGGCGATGTTGGATCGTTTGATGTTGGATGAGGACCGGATCAAGGCGATGGCCGAGGGGCTGCGCACGGTTGGCGCGCAAAAAGATCCGGTTGGCGATGTGATGACCGAGTGGGATATGCCCTCCGGGCTGCACATCAAGCGGGTGCGCACGCCTTTGGGGGTGATTGGCGTGATTTACGAGAGCCGCCCCAATGTGACGGCGGACGCAGGCGCGTTGTGCCTAAAGGCCGGCAATGCGGTGATTTTACGCGGTGGCTCCGAGAGTTTCCATTCCTCGGGGGCGATCCATGCCTGTTTGGTTCAGGGGCTGTCGGCGGCGGGGCTGCCAGCGGATGCAATCCAACGGGTGCCGACCCGTGATCGGGCGGCGGTATCCGAGATGCTGACCATGACTGACAGCATTGACGTTATTGTGCCGCGGGGCGGCAAGGGGCTGGTTGGGTTGGTCCAACGCGAGGCGCGGGTGCCGGTTTTTGCCCATCTTGAAGGGATTGTGCATATCTATGTTGATGCCTCGGCTGACGTTGAAAAAACCCGCAAAGTGGTGATGAACGCCAAGACACGGCGCACGGGGATTTGTGGGTCGGCGGAATGTTTACTGATCCATCGCGACGCGCAAGAGTTGGGTCAGCAGTTGATTGATGATCTGATGACGGCGGGTGTCGAAGTGCGGGCCGGGACTGGCTTAACGGGCAGTGTTGTCGCCACTGCGGATGATTTTGGCCACGAATTTCTGGATATGATCATCGCCGCCAAACTGGTGGATGATGTGGATGCAGCGATTGCGCACATCCAGCAACATGGATCAAACCACACGGATGCGATCATGGCCGAGGATGCCCATGTTGTGGCGCGGTTCTTTGAGCGGTTAGACAGTGCGATCTTGATGCATAACGCTTCGACCCAGTTTGCGGATGGGGGCGAGTTTGGCATGGGCGCTGAAATTGGCATTGCAACGGGGAAAATGCACGCCCGTGGGCCGGTTGGTGCTGAACAGTTGACCAGTTTCAAATACATCGTCACCGGTGATGGCACGGTGCGCGCCTAAATGGATTGCGCCCGCAGGTGCGGTCGCTCCAAGCGCTTTGACCTTTGCGGGCCAAAGCGCAAAGCCAGCATTTAAGGCAAGAAGAAGGGAAAGAGGCGGTGTCCTAGAACGTCAGGGTGATTGCATAGTCTTGCAATTCAGTCCGCAAGTTGCGACCCGCGGATTTGGCGGCGTCGGGGACCAGAGCAAAATGGACTTCGGCGGGTGAAATTTCCTTGTTCACATTGGCCGAGACCAGAAATTCCCAGACTGACGGGTCAATTTTGATGTTTTCGGCAGTGCATTGCAGGGTCCAGCTTTCGCCAAACTGTTTTACGATGATTTTACCGCCATAAGGCAGCGCGGATTCAAAACACTGGATCAGCAAAAATGCCAGTTTGACCTGTTCGCGCAGCACTTGATCTTCGCTGCTCCAGTCAACCTGAACACGGCTTCCCGCGCCAACATCTTTGAGCACGGACAGGATCTCCTCGCGCCCGATCATTTGGCCGCTGCGCGCCGCGCCAAAGGCAATGCGGAAATACCGGATGCGGGCGTTGGCATTCATCACGCTTTCATTGATCAGTTCCATTTCAGGGCCATCAACCGTGCCTGCCATGCCCAACAATTCAACCCCATTGCCGATCGCGCCCAAAGGGCTGATAAGATCATGACAAATGCGAGAGCCGATCAAGGCGGCGATGTCTTTTTGAGCAGTGTTCATTTTGGCAGTCCAGACCTGTTAACAAAGGGCGTAATCATGAGCGAATTTCTAGAGCCAGGTATGTTTGTACGGCATCCGACCAAACCCGAATGGGGGCTTGGACAAGTACAATCCTCCATTGATGGTAAAATAACCGTTAATTTTGAGCATGCCGGCAAAGTAATCATCATAAGTTCGCAAGTTTCGCTCAAACTAGGTTATCCTGACTGACATAATTCACGCAAAGGGTGATGGATAACACGCTATCACACCTTTAGAGGGAGTCAATCGGGCGGTCGGCCGCCCCTGTTGCAATTTACACCAACACTTCGTAGACCGCAGAGAGCTTTTGACGCGAGAACAGAGCCTAACATGACCTCCAGAGACCAAAAATTCGAGCTGCGACTTGCCCAGACGGACGCTGACCTGCATGCGGCCCAACGGCTGCGCTATGAGGTGTTTATCGAGGAGTTGGGCGGGGACGGTGCGTTGGTCGATCACGAGGGCCGTTTGGAGCGTGACGCGTTTGATGAATTTTTCGATCATTTGCTGTTGATAGACCGCACGTCGGACAACCGCGTGGTCGGGGTTTATCGCGTGTTGCGCAGCGATATGGCGGCCAAGGCCGGACGGTTTTACTCTGAAGACGAATATGATCTGTCAGCTGTAAAGAACAGCGGTCGTACGTTGCTGGAGTTGGGGCGGTCTTGTGTGCATGCCGATTATCGCGGCGGGGCGGCGATGTATTATCTGTGGAACGGGCTGGGGGCCTATGTGGTTGAACATGGCATTGATGTGATGTTTGGCGTGGCCAGCTTTCATGGCACTGATATTGACGCGATCCGCGAGCCGCTGGCGTATCTTCACCACAACCATCTGGCACCCGCAGCGCTGCGCACCCGTGTGTTGCCAGAGCATTTTCAAACGATGGACCTGATGTCGGCGGACCAGATTGACAAACGGGTGGCGCTCAAGGCGATGCCGACCTTGATCAAGGCTTACCTGCGGTTGGGCGGTTTCGTGGGTGAAGGGGCCTTCGTTGATCATAGTTTCAACACCACGGATGTGTTTTTGTTGATG
The DNA here is from genome assembly GCA_002352425.1 of Rhodobacteraceae bacterium UBA2776. Lineage (GTDB taxonomy): Bacteria > Pseudomonadota > Alphaproteobacteria > Rhodobacterales > Rhodobacteraceae > Profundibacter. Next base: position 61,028 of record DEIK01000047.1, on the reverse strand, counting down.
GACACCAAGATGATCAGCGAAAAACAACGTAGCATGTACACCAAAGGCCGGCGCGGATGAGCGGCACTTGGTTTCCCGAAGATAAAGGCACCACGATAAAGATCAGCCCGATGGGGTGGGTCAGGGTGGTGCTGCGCGGGGTGCCGGTGTTGTTGGTTGTGGTCAGCGGTTTGGTGACCTTGCTGCTTGTGCGCCTGATTGAGCGGCCATTTTGCGGGCAAAACCGCCCCGTAACGCCCTATATCACCCAAGGCGTGTGCAAATCGGCGCTTGGTATCATGGGGGTTCGGCTGACAGTGGTCGGGGCGCATATGCCGCATAAGGGCGCTGTGGTGGCCAACCACGCCTCTTGGTTGGATATTTTCACCCTGAACGCGGCCAAGCGGATCTATTTTGTCGCCAAATCCGAGGTCGCGGGCTGGCCGCTGGTTGGCTGGCTGGCGCGGGCCACCGGCACGGTGTTCATTGCGCGCCGCACACGGGATGCAAAAATCCATTTAGACATTTTTGAAACTCGCCTGAATGCGGGCCATAAATTGCTATTTTTCCCCGAGGGAACATCGACAGATGGGTTGCGAGTTGTGCCTTTTAAATCAACGCTTTTCGAGGCGTTCTTTGCGCAAAACCTGCGCGATATCCTGCATATTCAACCGGTCAGCGTGGTTTATGCCGCGCCTATGGGTGAAGAAGACCGGTTTTACGGCTGGTGGGGTGATATGGAATTGGTCCCGCATGTGCTGAAAACCCTGGCAACGCGCAAATCGGGCCGTGTGAAGGTGATCTATCATCCCCCCGTGGCTGTGGCCGATTTCGAAGGGCGCAAGGCGCTTGCGCAATACTGCGAAGATGCCGTGCGCTCCGGTTTTAACTGATCAGGGTTTAGCTGATCGCGTCAGCCAAGGTTTTAAAGGTGGCGGCCGGATCGTCTGTGTTCCAGATTTCTTCGCCCACGGCGAAAAAGTCGGTGACAGGGGATAGGGCCTTGATCAGCTCGACGCTGAGCGCCCCCTCGGCCACCACAGGCACTTCGACAACGTCGCTCCACCATTGGAACAAATCCATTGGCGCGACGGTGCCATCGCCCAATGAGGTTTCACCGCAAGGCCCGAAACAGACATATTCAGCCGAGCCTTCGCCCGCGTTCATGCCGTCATGACGCGAATCTGCGCAATAGGCGCCGATGATGGCGTCATCGCCCAGTTCCTTGCGCGCATAACGCACTGTGCGCGCCCCGTCCGTCAGGTGTACACCGTCCAGACCCAGACGGTCCACCATGATCAAGTGGTTTTCAATGACGATGGCAATGTCACGGGCGTGACAAATTTCACGGATCAGATCGCCCGCTTTGATGATCGTATTTTCGTCCTTGGTCGCCAAAGCCAGACGCAGACAAGCCACAGGGGCCACATCCAGCACCTTGTTCAAAAGGGCGGGAAAGGTGGCCAGATCAATCGCCGGTGGGGTGATCAAATACAGCTGGGCTTGTTCTTTTTCTTGGAATTCTTCGGTCATCGCGTGATCCTTCGTCAGATGTTATCAGCGATATAACGCAGGTTTTGCGGTTTGACCATTGGGGTAATTGCGGCCTATCACGGCTCAGGACTGTAAACAGGTGAATGATGAGCGACAATGAATGGGGCGGCCCACAGCCCGCAATGGTGTTGGTGCGCCCGCAAATGGGTGAAAACATTGGGGCGGCGGCCCGCGCAATGTGGAATTTCGGCTTGGACCGGATGCGCATCGTTGATCCGCGCGATGGTTGGCCGAGCGAGAAGGCTGTGGCGATGGCATCAGGCGCGGGGCGTCTGCTGGACGAGGCCGTGCTGTTTGATGATGTGCCTGCGGCCCTTTCGGATTGTACCTATGTGTTTGCGACCACCGCACGGCACCGCGATTTGACCCAACCGATCATGACGCCGGAACGCGCTATGGAACATGCGCGCGCGATGTTGGCGGCGGGTCAAAAGGTGGCCATCCTGTTTGGGCCAGAGCGGGCAGGGCTGGAAAATGAGGACCTGATCCGCGCCAACGCGGTGATTTCGGTGCCTGTGAATCCCGGGTTCTCGTCGCTCAATTTAGGGCAATCGGTGTTGTTACTGGCCTATGAATGGCGTCGCCAAGTGGCAGATGTTGCGCCCGAGGTGATGGAAATGGCCAAGACCGAGTTCGTTGAGGGGGCCGAGATCGAAGCGCTTGGCGATCATTTTGAGCAACGGTTGGAGGAGGCGGGGTTCTTTTTCCCTGCAACCAAAGCCGAGGGGATGCGTAAAAACCTGCGTAATATGTGGGCGCGTCTGCCACTGACGCGGGCCGATGTGCAGACTTTACACGGGATGTTGCGCCAATTGCTGCGCGCAAGGTGAAAATGGAGCAATTTTTCCCCCTAAATACACGGCTACCTTGGCTTGCGGGGGGGGATGTCCTGCCCTAGATCATGCGCATCACATATCGAGGAGAACATGTTATGGGTCTATGGAATTTTGTTAAGAATGCGGGCAAAAGCCTGGTTGGCAGCGCTGAAGCAGCACCTGCACCAGCCGATTTGACCAAAGAGATCGAGGCTCTGGGCCTTGATGCGACCGGCATGGACATCACGGTTGACGGCGACACGGTTAAAGTAACCGGCGACGCTGTGAGCCAAGAGATGAAAGAGAAAATCATTCTGGCCGTTGGCAATGTCGAAGGCGTTGCAGCTGTGGATGACGAAGTTGCAAACACCGGTGCGGACCCTTTGTTCCACACCGTTGAACGCGGCGACACATTGTCAGCGATTGCCAAAGCCACTTTGGGCAGCGCCAACAAATACCACGCGATTTTTGAAGCCAACAAACCCATGTTAAGCCACCCTGACAAAATCTATCCGGGTCAGGTTCTACGTATCCCGCAAGACGCGTAATAGTCTTGTAGTTTTTACCGAGTTCATTTCGTTTTACCGAGTATCAGCAGGGGCGTCTTTGGACGTCCCTGTTTTCGTTTGGGCAGTGCGAAGCTGCTTTATTCGTTATACAAATCTTATCCACGCGGTCTAAAAGCGGACCTAACCGATTTCGCACCCAAATGGCGGCTGTGCGGACAAACTTGCCTTTCGCGGCGTGTTCACAAAAGGCGGCTTTGCGAGCAGTTCGATCATTTCCCAAAAAAAGGACTGCCTAAATTTGCGACTATATAATTCTCTTTCGGGGTGTTCGTGATGCGGGTAGCATAAAGTGCGAGGAGTAAGGATTGCCTGACCTTGACACAATTTTAGGTAGCAATTGAGTTTCTCTGATTTTATACATTTTGATTAAGGGGCTAATAGATAAAGGAATAGATATTGATACATCTCTTTGCTGCCGCCCTAATTTGCTCACTTGGCCTTTGGTCAAGCTATTCAGGAGCTGCAGAGACTAACGCCGAAGCACGCGCATTTCACGTGCCCATTTCAAGCTTAAAAACTGACACGAAATCCCTTTTCTATCGCGGCCTACCGCTAAACGCGGACAATCCAAGCATGAAGTATCAGGATGGGCAGGAAGCCATGGCGATTGGAAAAAAATTTCCGGACGCGTTGAGTTGCCTATCGTTTGAGGCAGAAGATGAAACCGCTTCGCTCGCAAAGCTGAACACCGGGAAGTTTGAGAAGACGGCGGACCTTGAAATCTGCCTGCAGCGGGTTGCCAATGAGCTTGGTAATCTCTCGAAAGTGGAACCTTGGCTGCGTGCAATTGGGTTTGGGTCGGTTGAAGAGGGATCTATTTCTAACTTATTGGTCGCGAAGAGACAGGGGCTGAGTTCTGAAAAGGTCGCCATATTCATTGCAAATTGGAGAGGAGGAAACTTTTTGAAAGAACTGCTTTACCCGATGAGCGCTAAGTACAATCTGGCCCACGTCTTTCTCAGCTTTGGCTTTTATCCAAGGAATATGTATTTGACACTGGCTATTTGTCGACATGATATGCGTGTGATCAGCGTCGATGTGGGGATGATCTTTTTGTAGGCTAGCAAGAGGAAAACTAATGCCAATACAATTTGCGGTAAGCGTGGCCAAATTTCAGGTCGCTTATTTGGGCATTTTCTGGTCGTCAGCCCAATTGGGTTTAGATGATTTCGACAACATCAAATTGGCGGACCAAGTTCATTAGGACCACCTAAGTTAGTGGCTGCAAAGCTGACCTTGGCCGTAACGCGGAATATCGTTAATAAGGGCTCATCGCAGCCATTCGCTGCATTTCCCACAAATGACCGTTTCCTATTTTCTGACATCGTGGTGACGCTTGGCCTTGTCATGGGGGCAATGTTTTGCGGCGTAATATGCCCCTTGCCCCTGCACCCATTGCTGCCTAATTTGAGGTCAACAAAAACGAGGCGTGATATGAGCAAGAAACGTAGCATTTTCGAAGAAGTTGGCACGGATACCAAAGCCGAAGTAACTGCACCGCAACCGGGCGCAATCGACCGCGCGCCAAAGGGGGCGCGACGTGGCATTCGGGTCTGGCTGATGATCATCTTTGCCTTGGTGACTTTGATGATCTTGGTTGGCGGCGCGACGCGGTTGACGGATTCCGGTCTGTCGATCACCGAATGGAAACCCGTGACGGGGGCTATCCCGCCGCTGAATGACGCCGATTGGGCCAGTGAATTTGGCAAATATCAGGCCAGCCCCGAATTCCAGTTGCAAAACAGCCAAATGACCGTGTCCGAGTTCAAATCCATCTATTGGTGGGAATGGGGGCATCGCCAGCTTGGGCGTTTTGTCGGCTTGGTCTGGGGGCTCGGATTCTTGTATTTCTGGCTGACCAAGGGCATTCCAGTCGGCTGGGCCCGCCGTTTGCTTGGCCTTGGGGTGCTGGGCGGATTGCAGGGCGCGATTGGCTGGTGGATGGTCTCCAGCGGGCTGACGGGACGCGTGGTTGATGTGGCCTCGTATCGGCTGGCCATTCATTTGGGCTTGGCGTTCATTATTCTGGGTCTGTCGGCGTGGTATATTTTCCAAATGTCGCGCAAGGACGCCGATCTGATGGCGGCACGACGTGGCGGCGAAGCCAAGCTGATGTCAATGACCACCGGCCTGATGCACTTGGCGTTTATGCAGATATTGCTGGGCGCGATGGTGGCTGGCATTGATGCGGGGCGCGGATACATCGACTGGCCCCTTATGGGCGGTCAAGTGATCCCGGACGGGATGTTTGACTATGTGCCGTGGTGGAGCAATTTCTCGGAAAATCCGGCCTTGGTGCAATTCATTCACCGGCTGTTTGGCTATGCGATCTTTATCTTTGCAATCGTGGTTTGGCGGCGCTCGCGCAGCAGCGGCAACCGCAAAACCCAAGCGGCCTTTAACATGGTGATGGCGATGGTTTTACTGCAAGTGATCCTTGGTATCACGACTGTCATGATGGCGGCACAACTCCATGTGGCCCTAACCCATCAGGCAGGCGCAATTCTGCTGTGGGTGATGATCCTTCGGGCGAAATTCTTGGCGGGCTATCCAGTGGCCCAAAGCGTTAGAGGTTAGGCAAATGACTGCATATGATGAGTTGATGGCGTTCGAGCGAGACACCCAAGCCTTGGGGCAGATTGCTGGCCGGTTGGGCTGGGATCAGGAAACCACGATGCCGCGTGGCGCGGGCGAGCAGCGCAGCGAGGAAATGGCGGCGATCAGCGGGGTGATCCATGCACGGCGCACCGATGGGCGTGTTGGTGATTTGCTGGACCAAATTGACGACAGTAAACTGCACGCGGTTGGCCAAGCCAACATGCGCCACATTCGGCGCGCCTATGAGCGCACCATGCGCATTCCCGCCAAATTGGCCGCCGAACAGGCCAAGCTGCATTCCACAGCCCAAGGTGTTTGGGCAGAAGCGCGTGAAAACGAGGATTTCTCGGCGTTTTCACCGATGTTGATGCAGGTCCTTGATATGAAACGCGAAGAGGCGGCGGCGCTGGCGGATGGCGGCGACCTTTATGACGCCTTGTTGGATGATTACGAACCAAATGCCAAAGCCAGCGATCTGGAGGCGATGTTCAACGCATTGCGTCCCAAATTGGTCGATCTGCGCGAACGGGTGTTGAATGCGCCAAATCAACCTGCCGCCCTAAGTGGTACGTTTGATGAAGCCAAACAAATGAAGCTGACCCGCCATTTGGCCCGCACATTTGGCTATGATTTCGCCCATGGCCGCGTTGATAAGGCGGTGCATCCGTTTTCAAGCGGGTCCGGCCAAGACGTGCGCATCACAACCCGCACAAACGAAGCCGATCCGTTCAACTGCTTTTATTCCACAATCCACGAAGTTGGTCACGGCTGCTATGAGCAAAACATCGACGAGGCCTATTTGCTAACCCCCTTGGGCGAAGGCGTTTCGATGGGGGTGCATGAAAGCCAAAGCCGGATTTACGAGAACCAAATCGGCCGTGGCGCGGCCTTTACCGGCTGGTTGTTTGGCGAAATGAAAGACGCCTTTGGCGATGTCGGCGTGGCGGATGCCAAAGCGTTTTATGGCACTGTGAATCGCGTAAATTCCGGCTATATCCGCACCGAGGCGGATGAAATCCACTATAATCTGCATGTTTTGATGCGCTTTGATCTGGAGCGCGCGATGATTGCCGGTGATTTGTCGGTGTCGGATTTGCAGGATGCATGGAACGAGCGGTTCGAGGCCGATTTCGGTGTGGCCGTCGACAAGCCATCGAATGGCTGTTTGCAAGATGTGCATTGGTCGGTCGGGCTGTTTGGCTATTTCCCAACCTATTCTTTGGGCAATGTTTATGCTGGCTGTTTGAACAAGGCGATGCGCGCGGCTCTGCCGGAGTTGGATGCTGGGCTGGCGGCGGGTGACACCTCAGCTGCCACGGGATGGTTGCGCGAAAATGTGCAGCAATACGGTGGTTTGCTACAGCCCCGTGACGTGATCGAACAGGCCTGCGGGTTTGCGCCCTCCGAAGCGCCTTTGCTGGACTATCTGGAGGCCAAATTCGGCGCGATTTACGGGGTTTGACCCTGTGACGCCCGAGGGCAGCCGTGACAACACCGCAATCTGGATGTTGGCCTTGGGCGAGACCATCGGCTGGGCCAGTTTGTTTTACAGCTACGGCGCGCTGCTGGTCTGGATCGAGACCGACACGGGCTGGCATCGTGCCTCGCTGGCAATTGGCTTGACGCTGGCGTTGGTTGTGTCCGGGTTCACGGTTGGTTTGGCCGGACGACTGGTCGATCGCGGGCTGGGGGCAGAAATGCTGACGGCTGGCGCGGGTTTGGGGGGCTTGGCGCTGCTCGGCCTGTCGCAGGTTCAAACGCTGGCACAATGGTACATTGTTTGGGCGATCATTGGTCTGGCGATGGCGGCCAGTTTTTACGACATGTGTTTTGCTTTTTTGACCCGCCGATTGGGGGCGGGGGCAAGGGTGGCAATCATTCGGGTGACGCTGGTGGCGGGTCTGGCCTCGACGTTGGCGTTCCCGTTGGGCGCGGTTTTGGCCGAACGGTTCGGGTGGCGCGGGGCGGTGATGGCGTTTGGGTTGTTGCAACTGTTTGTCACCGTGCCGCTGTTCTTTTTTGCATCCCGCCGGTTGCGTCGCCGCGAGGCTGCTCCTACCGCCACCGCCAATGTCAGCGTAGTGCCGCTGCGTCAAATCATTCGGCGCCCGTCCTTTTGGCTGCTGGCAGGGGCTTTTGGCTTGGCGGCGATGAACCACACCCTGTTGGTGACCTATTTCATCCCGCTGTTTACCGGATTTGGCATCGCCAAGACCACGGCCGTGCTGGCCGCCAGTGTGGTTGGCCCGTTTCAGGTGATTGGGCGTTTGGTGTTGATGGTGAACGGCGCGCGCATCACAGCGTTATTCTCGACGCGATTGGCACTGGTGGGGTTGATCGTATCAAGCACCACTTTGATGGCGGCGGGCATGGCACCGATGTTGGTGTTCGTGTTTGCGGCCATTCAAGGCGCGTCGGTCGGGATGATGAGCATCCTGCGCCCCATTTTGATTGCTGACATCATGGGGGTGGCGCAGTTTGGCGCGGTGTCAGGCGCGATTGCGACGGTGCCGTTGTTCGCGACGGCCTTGGCCCCGCTGGTCGGGGCGTTGTTGCTGGGATTTGGCGGGGCCACGGCTTTGCTTGTTGGCAGTCTGGGCCTTGGGTTGATTGCTTTGGGGTTGGCGTCGTTGCTGCGGGTCGGCTCGCAAGGCTAGGTTAAGGGCGCTTTGGGGTATCGGGCACGGGATCAAGCGGCAAGTTCGAGGGCAGGGCGGAGGGTACCTTGAGCCGCCCTTTGGCGTTTTCGACATCACTTAGGGCGTTCAAAAAGGCAATCAACGCACTGATTTCAGTTTCCGAAAGCGCAACCGGTTCAATTTCAACACCTGCGGCAATCTCGATGACGTCTTCTGGGCTGTCCAAAATGGCCCAGTCTTTCGCGCTGTCAAGGTCATGCAGTGATGCTTGAGATCGGTCATAAGTCCCGATCATGCCGATGGGGTCAAGGTGATGACGCAGGATCGCCTCAAGGGTCTGGAACGCCCCGTCATGGCCATAAGGCGCCGTATAGGCAATGTTGCGCAAGGAGGGGGTGCGAAAGCGGTAGCTGTCGGCACCGTGATCCGTCAGCCCGCCGCGCCCCAAATCATGCGCCGGATTGTCGCTGTGGGCTTTGCCCGGGCCAAACTGCGGCAAGCCAATGGCGTGAAAGCTGTGATCTGTCTGGAATGGGCCTGCGTGGCAGGTGGCGCAATTGGCTTTGCCGTAAAACAGCGACATTCCTTGTTTTTGCAACGGGTCAAGCGCCCGCGTGTTGCCGCTTAAGAAACGGTCAAAGGCGCTGTCGGTGGCGCGGAATTCATAGGCAATAAAGGCGGCCAAAGCGCGGCCAATGTCGGTGATGTGCAGCGGCGCATCCCGCCCGTTCACCTTGGTAAATCGTTGCCGGTAGGCCGGGATCGTGGCAACCCTGTCGGCCAGTTGTTGCCACGCGCCATCCGGACCACGGTGGTTTTCAGCCGCCACCGCGATGCTGATCGGGTTTTCATCCCCGTGACCTGCCATTTCATCTGCTGACAGGATCGGCAAAATCGTTTGGGCGGCCAAGACCGAGGGCATTGGGCGCTCTAGGGCCAATCCGTCGGGCATTTTTATGCCGAAGGGGGCGTTTGCGTCTTTTTCAACCCGTCCGTCATGAAACATTACAGTGAATTCGGCGGCTCCTAGATTGTAAAGTGCGGGGGCATTGCGCGGGATACGGGCTTTGGGCATGTTGCCGGCAACGGGGCGGCGTGCTGGGCCAAGACCATAGCCGCCTTCACCAATCGACAATGACATCCCATCAGAGGTGCCAAGGCTGGGGTGGTGACACGTGGCGCAAGCAATGTTGCGATTGCCCGACAGAATCGGGTCAAAGAACAGATCCCAACCCAGCACGATCAAATCAATGTCCGCTTCAGGAAATTCGCTGGCCAAAATCGGTTTTGGCAGGTTTGAGTGTAGGTCTTGGGCAAGGGCTGCGCAGGCCATCCCCACAAAAGCACATGTGGCTGCCAATATGTTCATGCCTTTGGTCATGAAAGGGGGGCCTTTGAACGTTATGGTGCCGTGCTAACAAAAGCTCGGCTGCCTGTTAGGGTGTTGTTTGCAAAAACAATATAGCATTTGAATGGCCTTGGCTAAGACGGCCAATCCGGGCTTCGTTTTTCCAGAAATGCGGCGATGCCCTCTCTGGTGTCGCGCATCATCATGTTGGCGGTGATCACGTCGCCAGTGTAGGTATAGGCGTCGGCCAGTGGCATTTGCATTTGTTCATAGAATGCCTTTTTGCCGATCCCCAGCACGCCGTTCATTTTGCTGGCCAGTGTTTGCGCCATATCCATGACGGCGGCGTCCAGCGCCTCGGCCTCAACCGCTTGATTGATTAGGCCGATTTCGGCGGCCTTTGCAGCATCAATGAATGACCCCATCGTGAGCATTTCAAACGCTTGTTTGTACGGCACGTTGCGGGTCAGGGCGACCATTGGGGTTGAGCAAAACAGCCCGATATTGACGCCGTTGACACCAAACCGTGTGCCATGGGCCGCCACGGCCAGATCGCAGGTCGCCACCAGCTGGCATCCGGCGGCAGTGGCGATGCCGTGAGCCTTGGCGATCACAGGTTGGGGCAGGCGGGTGATGGATTGCATCACAGTGGCACAACGGCTGAACAGGTCGTGGAAATAGGCGCGACCTGCGTCATCGTTGGCCCTCCCGCGGGTCATTTCCTTTAGATCATGGCCAGCGCAAAGCACTTTGCCAGCCCCTTGCAGGATCACCACCTTGATCGTGTTGTCCGTGGCCAGCGCATCGAATTGCGCTTGCAACGCCGCCAGCATCGCATCTGACAGGGCATTCAGGTTGCTTGGCGAGTTCAGCGTCAGGGTTGCGATACCATCGGCGTCATTGCGTAATAAAATGTCGGACATCTGCTTGCTCTCCCTTGAATTATTCGTAACTCTAGGCGTGCAGTAACAAAAGGGAAAGCGCCATGACGCTAAAAATGACTGTCGATGAAATGCAAGCGTTCGTGGAAGAGCATTTTCCGCATATGACAGATAACTTCATTGTCGAAAGCTTGGCCGACCATCAGGCCACGGTGCGGCTGCAGGTTGGGGACCACAACTTGCGGGCGGGCAATACGGTGAATGGGCCGTCGATGTTTGCCTCGGCTGATATCTCCTTTTATCTGGCCCTGATGGGGATGATTGGACCGCAAGCCTTGGCGGTCACAACGAATTGCTCGATTGATTTCATGCGCAAACCGGCGGCAGGCTGTGATCTGATTGCAGTGGCCACCATCCACAAATTGGGGCGGGTTTTAGCGGTTGGCGATGTGATGATCTATTCCGAGGGCAATGAAAAGCCGGTGGCGCGGGCAGGGTTGACCTACTCAATACCCCCTCGGTGAACGCAACACCCCGTTTTTGTTACGAGCGAAAAAACGGGGCCGGACTAGCCGGCCCCAGGAAGAGGTTCTGGCAGCACAGGGAACTAGCCCTGCCAGAACAGACGACGGGCCTCCGTATAGGCTTCGTCGCGTGTCAGTCCGATGTCTTGCAACTCGGAATCAGTTAAAGTCTTTAAAACGCGTCGCGTGCTGCGGCGCAGGTCCCAGGTCAGGAGCGTCGTTGCCACCGTGATCACCACCAACGCCATAGGCGATTGGGGTAGGCGGCTTTGCAACGCGATGCTGCGCTGTGCGGGGCTGGTTGATGTCATGGTCATGGCGCGCTCCTGATAAGTATTGTATTGATACAAAGGTGACGATTTGCTATGAAGTAAGGGTACAATGCGAATCCTGTAACGTCCAATGAAAGATTGTAATGAATACAATTTGGTTCCCTGATCTGTCGGCAGCGGATGGTCCGAAGTATATCGCTTTGGCGACAGCCATTCGTGACGCGATTGTATCGGAACAATTAGAAGTCGGTGAGCGTTTGCCGCCTGTGCGTGAATTGGGCTGGCAGTTGAAGGTCACGCCGGGCACGGTGGCGCGGGCCTATACGAAATTGACCGACGAAGGCCGGCTTAGCGCGGCGGTTGGGCGCGGGACGTTTGTTGCGGCACCCGAGCCCAAATCCAACTTGGGTCACAGTGCGTTGCCAGTGGTCGAGGTGGCCGTGCGGCCAACCCATACGGTCGAGCGCATTGAGTTGTTGTCACCATTGCTGCCAGATGTTGGTCAGGAATCCTTGATCCGGCAATGCTACGCCCGTATGGCGCAAACCGCCAATGACAGCCTGATCCGCTATCCCAGTCAGGCCACCGAAGCCCGCGCCAAGCAAGCCATTTTCGGCTGGCTCGAGGATGTGCAGCTGGGGCGTTTCACAGCCGAAGACATCGTGTTGGCCCATGGCGGGCAAAACGCGATCATGTTGATCCTGCAAACACTGCTAAAAGACCCAAAGCCTGTGATTTTTGCCGAAGACCTGACCTATGCCGGGTTTCGCCACGCCGCGCGTTTGTTGCGGGCCGGTGTTGTCGGGTTGAGATGCGATCGTGACGGGGTGCGGCCCGATGCGCTTGAGGCGGCGTGCAAGACGCATGGCCCACAGGTGTTTTGCACATCGCCCGAGGTCCATAACCCCACAACCGGCTTTACGGGATTGGCGCGACGTCAAGAATTGGCCGATGTGGCGCGGCGCTACAATTGCCCTGTGTTAGAGGACGACTGTTATCACGTGCGGGGCAGTGGGCTGCCGTCTTATCGCGCGTTGCTGCCCGAGTTGGGCTGGTATGTCTCGTCATTGTCCAAATCATTAACGCCATCGCTACGGGTTGGCTTTGCGCTCGCCCCCGCCAACAAGACCCAAGCCCTGCGCCGTGCCGCGCAGTTCAATCATTTCGGGTTGGCCGTCACGATATGCGATCTGGCAGAAATGGTTTTGCAATCCCCCGATCTGGCCAAAATCCGCAGTTTAATGCGCGAACAGGTTAATCGTTACGTGCATACGGCGGTTAATATTCTGGGGGGGTTCGATTTGAAGTGGAGAGAGGATGTGCCGTTCTTATGGTTGCAACTGCCACGGGGGTGGCGGGCCTCGCATTTTTGTCGTGCGGCGGAAAAACAAGGTATCCGGTTGCGCTCGGCTGACGATTTTGCGCTGCTGGACGGGCGCGCCCCCCATGCGGTGCGCATCACGGTGAACGGGCAGCTCTCGCTGGAAGTGTTTGAGCAGGCGATGCATGTGCTGGAGGGGCTGTTGAACAACCCGCCAGACCAGATTGAGGTGTAAGTGTGGGGTAAGATAATACCTATTTTGTAACTCATTGTTTTCATACAATAAAGCAATCCTTAAGGTGCTTGACTGCACCATGAAACACTATAGATAAGCCCAATCAATTCCCGCAGGCGGCGTTTAGGTCGTTTGCTTTGCTTCAAATAGGGTAGACACCATGAAAACCTTCTCTGCTACACCAGCGGATATTGACAAGAAATGGATCATCATTGACGCCGAAGGCGTCGTGCTGGGCCGTCTTGCATCAATCATCGCTATGCGCTTGCGCGGCAAACATAAAGCCACTTTCACACCATCCATGGACATGGGCGACAATGTGATCGTGATCAACGCTGAAAAAATCCAGTTGACGGGTAAAAAGCGCAGCGACAAGATTTACTACTGGCACACGGGCCATCCGGGCGGCATCAAACAGCGTTCAGCCGAACAGCTGCTTGAAGGCAAATTCCCAGAGCGCGTTGTGACCAAAGCTGTTAAAAACATGTTGCCTGGCAACCGTTTGAGCCGCGTTCAAATGACGAACTTGCGTGTTTACACGGGGTCCGAGCATCCTCATGAAGCGCAAAACCCAGAAGTTCTGGACGTTAAAGCCATGAACGCTAAAAACACGCGGAGCCAGTCATGACCGAAGAAATCAAATCACTCGACGATCTGAATCAGGTTGTAGAAGGGGTTGCAGCAGCACCTGTTGCCAGCGCCGACACATCAGCGGCTGAAGCTGTTGAAGCAGCGATCCTGCGCGAACCTGTGCGTGACGAATTTGGTCGCTCCTACGCGACTGGCAAACGTAAAGATGCGGTTGCCCGCGTTTGGATCAAACCAGGCTCCGGTAAGGTGACTGTCAACGGTCGCGACCAAGACAAATACTTTGCCCGTCCGGTTTTGCAAATGATCCTGCGTCAGCCGTTCACCGTTGCCGGTGTTGAAGGCGAATTCGACGTTGTTGCCACAGTTAAGGGCGGCGGTTTGTCCGGCCAAGCTGGTGCGGTTAAGCACGGCATTTCCAAAGCGTTGCAAGTTTATGAACCCTCGCTGCGTGGCGCGTTGAAGTCTGCCGGCTTCTTGACCCGCGACAGCCGTGTTGTTGAACGTAAGAAATACGGCCGTCGCAAAGCGCGTCGTAGCTTCCAGTTCTCGAAACGCTAAGGTTTCACTCTACGATTTCAAAGGGCTGCCTGAAATGGCGGCCCTTTTTTTCGGTTTTTGGAGACTCAAGATGAAAAGAGTTGTTCACATTGGCCAAGGCAAGGCCGCAACGACGGCGCTCCAAAAAGATGTTTTCCCCGCATTTGCGAAATCTCAAAATACAAAATACCTAGATCCCGAAAACATTACGCGCCTTATTGCGAATCCGGCCAATAAAACCAAACTTAGCGACAGCTTTTTGGCAAGTGCCGAGGTGTTGGTTGGGCCGCCGATAAAATGGGACCACTACCTTGAAATAAACAGCGAGTTCTTTGGGCCTGACACCACTATTCTGCTTGTTTTGCGACGACCCAGCGGTTTTTTACGTTCAGTTTATCAACAAATCAACCATCACAGCGGACTATTGCTTGATCCCAAAACTTATTTTGAAGGTACGGATGAGAGCCTATCAAAGCGGTTCGACCCAAAATGTTATGATCAGGCGCGGTTGGTCAAATTATACGCGGATACGTTCAATGAAGTGATCGTTCAGAAATTTGAAACGGTGGCGGATTTGGAGTTTTTGCGTGTCGCATATGGCTTGTCGCCTTCGCAGATGGGAACTGCGCGATTGAACCTGGTGAAAAATTCCTCCAACCGTTCCTTCTCTAAAACGGCAGTCAATCTTAGTATGAAATTGAAATGGATGTTTGGTACGCCCGCCGTTGACATCGAAAAAGGAACAATCAAACGTACTTTGCGGTTCAAAATCTGGCGCAGTTTGATGCAAGGTGTTTTTGACAAACTTTATCCCTATAAGAAGTATGTGCTTGATTGGGAAAGCCTGCCCAAAGTTGACATTCGCAAATTGGACTCGGCTTACGACGAAATTCCTAGTTTCCAGCACTATGTAGCTGGCGTGCGCCAACCCTTGAGCGAACCGGCTGACTGTCAACGTGAGGGCGGGGTGTTATTGCATCAATTTTTACACTAATCTCTTCTCAAAAATGTAACGCGCAGGGAACAGGCCAAAGATGTTGGTGGCTATTGTTTGATCTGCATTCAAACGAGAAAACCAGATATGAAAACTTTGTCCTCCAAGTTCAAACGTCTAAAACAAAAACTGTCACCACGGCGCCGCAAGGTATTCAAACACGACAAACCCGAAGACCGGTTTACCGAAATTTACAACAGCAATTACTGGCGTAATGACGAGTCAATCAGCGGCAGCGGTTCGACATTGGAATATTCCGCAAACCTGCGTGCCGCCCTGCCGGAACTGTTCGAAAAGTATAATGTAAAACAACTGCTTGATGCACCCTGCGGGGATTACAACTGGATGCGCCGAGTGGTCGAGGAAACCGGTATCGCCTATATTGGCGGCGATATTGTCGCGCCGTTGATTGCGCAAAATCAGCAGAAATACGGCGGCGAAGGGGTTCAGTTTCGCCACCTTGATATCACCAAGGGTCCTTTGCCAAAATCCGATATGATGATGGTCCGGGATTGTCTGTTTCATCTTTCTTATGCGGATATTTTGAAATTCCTGCAGGTTTTCATGGCCTCCGACATTGCGCTGTTGCTGACGTCGTCGCATGTGAATACTGCTGACAAGCGGTTCGAGAATGAGGACATTCTATCGGGAAATTTCCGCAGTATTGATCTGTTTGCAGCCCCCTTTGGTTTTGCAGAGCCGTCAAGCGCGATGATCAAGGATGATCCCTATGACGTGACCCTGCGCCACATGCATCTGTTCAGCCGTGATCAAGTGGCCGCGGCTGTGAAAAACCTTCAGGCCAACCTGTCTTAGCGCCTATTGATCCGGCGCAATCAGGCCCAACCCGCGCAGGTAAATCCCGATCCCGCTTTCCAGCAATTCTTCGGCGGGAAACGGGCTTTGGCTGCCGGGGGAGCCGCGTGCAAACAACTCCACCACGCCGTGGCTCATCGCCCAGATATGTGCCGCCACCATCGAGGCTGGCGGGCGTCGATCAATGGGCATTTGCAGGGTCAACTGCGCGGCCGCCTGATCCAGTTGCCCAAGCGCATGGGTCGCGGCCTGCGCCAAATCCGCGTTGCGGTTGATCGAAATGCCGCTTTCGAACATCGCCACGTAATGGCCGGGATATTTGCGCGCAAAGGCCAGATACGCCCGCCCGGTGCTTTCAAAGGCTTGCAGGCCCGAGCGGTTTTTCCCCAATGCATATTCCATAAGATCACCAAAAATCCGGTAGCCTTCTAACGCGGCCCCCGCGATCAGGTCTTCGCGGCCTTCAAAATGGCGGTAAACGGCGGCGGGGGTGACGCCAGCCTGTTTGGCGGCCTCGGACAAGGTAAAGCCGTTCGGTCCCTTTTCCTCAATCAATTTCACCGCGGCATCCATCAATGCTGTGCGCAGATTGCCGTGATGATAGCCGCGTTTGCGCATTATTCCACCCACATTTCCGGACCACCGCAGATTTTGTCATCAGGCGGGCAGGCGATGCTGGGGTCTTTACCGTCATAGTCGATCTGGCTCAAAACGGCACGGATGGTGGCAATCCGGGCGCGGCGTTTGTCGTCAGAGCGAACAATGGTCCATGGCGCAATATCTTTGTGGCTGCGGGCGAATGTTTCTTCTATAGAGTCCGAATAGGCGTCCCAGCGCTTCAGCCCCTCAACGTCAATCCAGCTTAGTTTCCATTGCTTTAGCGGGTCTTTCTCACGTGAAAGAAAACGCCGGAGTTGCTCGGCACGGCCGACGTTTTGCCAGATCTTGGCAAAATGAATGCCTTCATCCACCAGCATTTCTTCAAATTCAGGCAGTTGCCAGAAAAAGCTTTGGCGCTGCTCGGGGGTGCAAAATTCAAACACATTTTCGACAACGCCACGATTGTACCATGAGCGGTCGAACAGGGTGATTTCACCACCCGCCGGCAGATGCGAGATGTAGCGTTGAAAATACCACTGGGTTTTTTCGCGATCCGAGGGTTTCGAGAGCGCCACAACATTGGCAATACGTGGGTTAAGGTTTTCACGTATCCGTTTGATTGCGCCACCTTTTCCAGCTGCATCGCGCCCTTCAAACACCACGGCAACGCGGGCATTTGTGGCCTTGACCCATGCCTGGCATTTGACCAGTTCGATCTGTAGCGCGGCCATGGTGGCCTCGTAATCTGCGGTCTTCATGCGTTTGGCATAGGGGTAGCTGGCGGTGATAATATCCTTCTTGCCCGCCCCCGAAATAGCGTCGCGCACGGCGGCGGGTGCATCGTCGTTAAAATAGGTCGAAATGGCACCGTCAAATGGCAAGCTCATCATAAGAGTCCTTTAAATTACCCACGCAAATCGGTCGATTGTTGTCCGATCTTATCCAAGTCAAAAGGCGTGGTCAGGTAGATTTCGCTGATCCAGTTGGTATAAAGCAAATGGGCATGGCTGCGCCAACGATTTTGTGGCGGCATTGTGGGGTCGTCGTTGGGATAGTAGTTGACCGGCACATTGATTGGCTTTCCGGCCGCAACATCACGATCATATTCCGTCTTTAGGCTACCTGTGTCATATTCAAAGTGGTTGAAGATATAGAGCGCGCGATGGGCGGTATCCTCGACCAGACAGGGGCCGACTTCGTCGCTGCCAAGCAGCGTCACCAGGCCATCGTGGGCGTCAATTTCCGCGCGTTTCATTTCGGTCCAACGGCTGACAGGGATCACGCAATCATCGGAAAACCCCCGCAGATAAGGCGACGCAGGGCGCAGGTTTTGGTGGCGAAAACAGCCAAACGCCTTGGCGTCCAGCATGTGTTTTTGCACCCCGTGAAAATGGTTGATCATCGCCATACCACCCCAGCACACGCCAAAAGTGGAATGCACATTTGTTTGGGTCCAGTCGAAAATCTCGCGCAGCTCATCCCAATAGGTGACATCGGCAAAGGGCAGATGTTCAATCGGGGCGCCGGTGATGATCAATCCATCGAATTTCTGGTCCTTAACATCTTGAAAGGACTGATAAAACTCACCCATATGCGAGGCAGACGTGTTTTTGCTGCGATGTTCAGACATCCGGATCAGGGTCAGTTCCACCTGTAGCGGGGTCGCCCCAATCAGGCGCGCGAACTGGGTTTCGGCGGCAATCTTTTCCGGCATCAGGTTCAGCAGGGCAATGCGCTGTGGCCGGATGTCCTGACTGTCGGCCTGTTTGCGGCTCATCACCATAACGCCCTCGGTGCTGAGGGTGCTATAGGCGGGCAGGTTTGAGGGAATTCTTATGGGCATTGTAAAATCCTACTGTGCGCCAGAAATGGCTGACCCGATCAGGGTGTCAAAATCATCGGGTGTGGTCACCTTGGCAACATCTTCGGCAAGGACGGTTACCCCCCAATTGTCGGCCATCGCTTGATAACGCGGCTGGCGATGTGACAGTGCCTCGGCATAGCCCCAGCGGATGAAGTCATCGGGGTCAACTTGAGCTTCATCACAGCCCACCAGCGCAAGGTAGCGTTGCCACATGTCGCGCATGATTTCGGGTGGATAATACATGGGTTTGGGGGCCGCGTTAAACCGCTCGACCAGTTGATCAGCGTGGGCATCAGAACCTTTGATCCAGACCAGTAACAGCGCGTCTGACAGGTGGCGCAAAACGGGGTCATTGGGGTTTTCCGGTTCCACCACTTCACAGATTGATCCACCCGTGTCACAGATGAAATTGTCATATTTATAAAGTGTATGAGAGCGCTCGATGAAATATCCGGTGTCCGTCAAGGCATTGATTTCGGCCGTGCGGTGCTGATCCTGACGTCCCATATAGTCCTCGAACGCCAAGCCGCCTTTGGCCGTGTCGCCAGGTTTGCCCAAATAGCTGGACAGGGGGGCCAGATTGTCAAAACTGATGTTTGAGGAAATGTCGATACTGTCAGTGCGCAAAAGCCCAGCCAAAAACGGGTTTTTCATCGCCTCTAGTTTTAGGTTATCGACGATATGTTCGCCCATATAATGCGTGCCGATCCGGTAATCGACCGAATAGTGAAACCAATCGCCACTGGCCCGCATGGCGTTGGCCACATGGGTTTTGCCAAGGCCTGACATGCCGAACAGTGCCACGCGCTTGTGTTGGGCGGTTTTCCAGTCTTTGGCAGTTTCATAGATCATCATTGCGGCCCTGTTGGTGGTGTTGGTCTTTGGTAGCCAGCCAACCGCACAGGGTCAATTGGTATTGGGGTTTTGCGCAGATCTGATGTTCAGGTAATTGGCTGCGAAAATGATTGCTGCGCCCAGAAAAACGAGCGCTTCCAACGGCTCGTTATAAAAGAGTGCGCCGATGATGGCGATCAGCGGCAGGCGGGCAAAGTCAAACGGCATGACCGTGCTGGCGGGGGCAATTGTCAGGGCTTTGGTGATGCAGACATGGGCCAGCAACCCGCCGATGCCAATCAGGANNCAGCCAAGGGATTGTGATGGCCGAGGGGGCCTGAATATCGCCGTCATAGCCCGCGCATATCACACCAAATACCGCTTGCATCGCCACCAGCCAGAACATGATGTTGGTCAGGGTTGTCGTGCGTGTCAGCTTTTTGGTGAAAATCGCGGTGCCGGCAAAAAAGATGGCCGAAAGGGCCGCTGCGACCATGCCCCATTCTAACGTTTCGGCGGTGGGGCGGGCCACGATCAAAATGCCGACAAACCCCAAAATCCCTGCCAAAACCCGCAACTTGGTCAACCGTTCGCCCAGAAGCAAAGGGGAAAGGGCAATCACCCATAAGGGTGATGTGAATTCGAGCGCAAACACTTGAGCCAGTGGAATTGCCGTCAGGGCGAAATACCAGAGGTTTTGGCCAATGAAATGGCAAATATTGCGGATCAAATGGGTGGCGGGTTGCCCCGTGTTGATCTGTGCCAATGTGCCGGTCATTTTTGCGGCGACAACCACAATCACAATACCGATCAACGAGCGATAGAGCAGCAATTCAAAGGTATCCAGCTCAAAACTAACGGCGCGGCCCGCCACGGCCATCGAGGTAAAGGACAAGATCGCGCCGATCATCCAAAGGGCGGCGCGTAGGGTTGGGCTGGCGGGCACTAAATGACCTCGACAATGCTATAGCTGCGCGAAATGCCATCTGTGACGCGTGCCCAGTCGCTGGCTTTGGTGCGGGTTTGATGTTGATCAAAATCGGTGCGGCTGGCAAACAGTTCCACCACGGTAAAGCGGCCTTTTTGCTGCGGATCTGGGTTCACCTCAAAGCTGATACAACCCGGCTCAAGCCGCGTTAAGCGAATATGTTCGGGCAGGGCAGCCGTCACGGCGTCCAAACGATGCGCTGGCACATCAATATGGCCAGTTAACCTGATTTGCTTTTGGCTCATCGCATCATTGTTCCCTAAATATCCCCCGCGCGGAGCGCATAAAATCTATTGGTGGTCCAAAAAAGTAAATATGCCTTCGGCGAGGATATTGAGGGAACAATGATTAATCAATCAGTAACCATTATCTGCGAGAGTTGTGTTGCGGTACAGGCGGGGACGCCGATGACCGTGAACGATGATGACACCCTGGCCTGAGATTTGGACAGGGTGTTTTCATTTACTCCCACTCGATGGTGCCGGGTGGTTTGCTGGTGATGTCGTATGTGACGCGGTTGATACCTTCAACTTCGTTGATGATACGGGTTGCCGTTTCGCCAAGAAACTCATGGCTGAACGGATAGTAATCGGCTGTCATGCCATCCACCGAGGTCACCGCCCGCAACGCGCAGGCAAAATCATAGGTGCGCCCGTCGCCCATCACACCCACGGTGCGCACAGGTAAGATCGCGACGAAGGCTTGCCAGATTTCGTCATAGAGATTGTGTTTGCGGATTTGATCAATGTAGACCGCGTCGGCCTTGCGCAGGATCTCCAGTTTTTCCAAGGTGATTTCACCTGGGCAGCGGATGGCCAGACCCGGTCCTGGAAACGGGTGGCGACCGATAAAGGACGCGGGCAGGCCCAATTCATGGCCCAGGGCGCGGACTTCGTCCTTGAACAATTCGCGCAGTGGTTCGACCAGCTTCATGCCCATCTTTTCGGGTAGGCCGCCAACATTGTGGTGGCTTTTGATCGTCACCGAGGGGCCGCCAGAAAACGAAACGCTCTCAATCACGTCGGGATACAGGGTGCCTTGGGCCAAAAACTTGGCCCCGCCGACTTCGCCTGCGTGTTTTTGGAACACATCGATGAACAGTTTGCCAATGATTTTGCGCTTGGTTTCAGG
>DEIK01000047.1:9995-39886 GCA_002352425.1 Rhodobacteraceae bacterium UBA2776 | reverse complement strand
GGCATGTTGTAATGATCACGGAACATTTCGACGACTTCTTCGGCCTCGTTTTGACGCAGCAAGCCGTGGTCAACGAAAACGCAAGTCAACTGATCGCCGATAGCTTCATGGATCAGCACAGCCGCCACCGAGGAATCAACGCCACCTGACAACCCGCAGATCACCTTGGAATCACCAACCTGCTCGCGGATTTTGCGGATCGCTTCTTCGCGATAAGCGCCCATCGTCCAATCACCCGTAAATCCGGCCAATTTAACAAAATTTTCGTAAAACTTCGCACCGTTCGGGGTGTGATGCACTTCTGGATGGAACTGAACGGCATAAAAATTACGCGCGATATCGGCCGTAATGGCAAAAGGTGCGTTCGGGGATGTGCCGTAAACTTCAAAGCCGGGGGCGATTTTGGCGACATGGTCGCCGTGGCTCATCCAGACCTGTTCGCGGTCTTGATCATCATCGAACCAGCCATCCAGAATCGACATGTGATCCGTCGTCGGGGTCACAAATGCGCGGCCATATTCGGCGGTGCCATGCCCGCGTTCGACCAAGCCACCAAGCATATGCATCATGACCTGTTGGCCGTAGCAGATGCCCAAAACCGGGACACCAGCCTCAAACAGGCTGGCGGGTGGACGCGGTGATCCATCATCTATGACGCTGGATGGACCGCCGGAAAGAATGACAGCTTTTGGCGCAAAATCGGCCAGAAAACTGTCATCTACTTTGTTGAACGGGTGGATTTCGCAATAGACGTTTAATTCGCGCAAGCGACGCGCAATAAGCTGCGTTACTTGGGAGCCAAAGTCGATGATGAGAAGGCGGTCATGCTGTATATCTGTCATGATCTGGCAATAGGCTGCACGGGCGGGTTTATCAAGTGGGCGCATGTCGCTTTCCCCCCTGAATGGCCGGATTTTGCCTCCAAAACCGTTGCGCTTTGGCATAGGTTGGTCAAGACAGCTAATCAAACGTGCAAATTTTCGGGGAATTGACTGATGACAAATGAGCGGGCAACACGGCGTACACGCGGTGGTGGGGGGGCGGCACGACGGGCGGAACGCACGGCTGTGAACGTTGAGTCTGAAAAATATATCGAACGCAAAATTCCAAACTTTGAGATGTTGGATGACGCCGCGCTTGAAATCATCGAGCGCAATGCCGAAACCGTTTTGGAGGAGGTCGGTGTCAATTTCGTCGACAATCCCGAGGCGTTGGAGATTTGGCGCAAAGCTGGTGCAAAAGTTGAAGGGGAGCGGGTGTTTATCCCACGCGGATTGGCGCGCAAACTATGTGAAACCGCGCCTGCCAAGTTTATCCAACATGCGCGCAATCCAGAGCGCAACGTCGAAATTGGCGGCGACACTTTGGTTCTGGCACCGGTTTATGGCCCGCCCTTTGTGCGTGATGCTGATGGCGGTCGGCGCTATGCCACGATGGATGATTTTCATAAATTTGTGAAACTTGGTTACATGTCGAAATATCTGCATCATTCGGGCGGCACGGTTTGTGAGCCGACGGATGTGCCCGTGAACAAGCGGCATTTGGATATGCTGCATGCGCATATGGTCTATTCCGATAAGCCGTTTATGGGGGCGGTGACGGAACCCTCTAGGGCACAAGATTCGGTTGAGATGTGCGAAATCCTGTTTGGTCAGGAGTTCGTGCAGGAGAACACCGTGATGACCTCTCTCATCAATGTGAATTCACCGCTGACCTTTGATTCCATCATGATGGGTGCGATGGAAATTTACGCGCGTAATAATCAAGCCTGCATCGTTTCACCCTTTATCGTTGGTGGTGCAATGTCACCGGTTTCGGTGATGGGGACGTTGACGCAGGTCTTGGCCGAGGTTCTGGCCGGTATCGCTTATAATCAGTTGATCCGCCCCGGTGCCCCGGTGATCTTTGGCTGTTTCGTGACTTCGATCGACATGAATTCGGGCGCGCCGACTTTTGGCACGCCAGAAGCTACACAAATCCTTAACGGGGCAGGGCAGTTGGCCCGTCGTCTTAACCTTCCCTACAGATCTGGTGGCGGGCTTTGCGGCTCAAAACTGCCGGATGCGCAGGCAGCCTATGAAACCGCGCATACGCATAACGCGGCACTTTTGGGCGGCGTTAACTTTATGCTGCACGCTTGCGGTTGGCTTGAAGGGGGCTTGGTTGCCAGTTTTGAGAAGTTCGTGATGGACGCGGATCAACTGGGAGTTTTGCACCGTCTGGCGGCGGGTGTTTCCACAGACGAGAATGCCCAGGCAATGGGGGCCATTCGTGAAGTCGGGCCTGGTGGACACTTTTTGGGATGCGAGCATACGCAAGCCAATTTCAAGGATGCGTTTTGGCGCACGGAGTTGTTTGACTATAAACCGTTTGAAACATGGGACGAAGAAGGCGCGCGCGACACCCAGACGCTGGCCAAAATTCGCGTTACCAAACTGTTGAATGATTACCAACAACCGCCGCTTGACCCTGTGATTGCTGGCAAATTGAAAGACTACATCGAGGCCAAAAAGGCCTCGATGCCGGATGCTATGGTCTAAAACCACGCCTTACGAGGGTTTGGTGCGGGCCTGCATAAGGCGCACTTCGCCCATCAAGGCGATCAGGATCGAGACGTGACGGGCGATGCTATAACTGGCGTCGCCCGTTGTGCGTTTGTCCTCCAAAACGGTTTCCTCCGACATCAGTTTTGCCACCGCCTGTGCGGGGGAGGGCATGGATGTTGATCTGATCAATCTTTGTAGGTCACGTTTGCGACTGTAGTCGACCATGCCAAAGCGGGCGGCACGAATTAATAGGCGTGGACGGTGCAGTGTTTTTAGCAGGCTCATCAGGTCAGTCATTGAATACAGCTCCTTGGGAAAGTTAACCATATAATTGCACAATCTAAACGTGTGTTGCGCATTGTTGCCAAAGCCCGAACGCAGGTTTCAGAAAGGTTTATTTTTTAAGGATAATGCTAGGGATCGTTGCGTTCGTTAACCATCGCGTAACACTCGTGACCAAAGCTAACACGTAGAAAATTGCACAACGTGAAGGAGATCATTAATGGGGGGGCAAGCGCAATATTGCGGTACATATGAAATCCCAAACTGGGTACCTAAGGCGGCACAACGCTATCTGCAACACACCCAACAAGGCATATCAATTCGCGCCGTGGCGCGGAATGCGGGCTGCCATGCCTCAACTGTTCTGCGCCAAATCCGGCGTTATGAAAACCTGCGGGACGACCCGCTGGTTGATGAGGCCTTACGCGAGCTTGGGCACCAACATTTCCCGTCGAAAACTAACAATACAACCAAGGAGACGCCTGTAATGAGCGCACCAATCCGCCATACCGAACTGAAAACCGATGATGCCAGCCTTAACCGCGAGGGGCGTCGCATTTTGCGCCGCCTTTGCGAAACGGGGGCGGTGTTGGCGATCGCCCCTGAAATGGAGAAAGCCGTGGTGGTGCGCGACCTGCCCAGCGGTGAAACCACCCGCACCGCCGTGGTGGACCGCCATGTGGCCCAAGCCATGGCGCTGAAAGACTGGATCAATTGTGTCAAAGCGGGGCGCATCGCGCGCTATGGCATCACGACAGCCGGGCGCGCGGCGCTGAAACGTTTGTTGGCGGACGCAGAAGACAGCAACACCGGATTCGCCGAAGCACAGGCGCCATTTGGTGATCAGCACCGTGTTTGGGGCGAGAAAACCGTCTCGGAAGGCGGATCGCGACGGGCCGTGCGCTACAATGTGGCGGAATCACCGCTGGCGGCCTTGGCGCGGCGCAAAGACAAAAACGGAGAGCGGTTTTTGGCGGACGGGTTGGTGGCTGCGGGCGAACGGCTGCGCGAAGATTTCGAGTTGGCGCAAATGGGCCCACGGGTTGCGCAAAACTGGGAGCGGTTCCTGACAGGCGGCGCACGGGGTGGTTTTGCCAATGACAGCGGGATTGGTGACGGACCATCTGGCGCGCGTGAACGGGTGTCTGTGGCGCTCAAGGATTTGGGGCCGGGTCTGGGGGACGTGGTGCTGCGCTGCTGCTGCTATCTGGAAGGCATGGAAACCGCCGAGCGGCGCATGGGGTGGTCAGCACGGTCGGGAAAAATCGTGCTGCGGATCGCATTGCAACGTCTAAAAGCGCATTACGATGAAACTTACGGGCCGCACGGGCCAATGATTGGCTAAGATCGGTTGAGATCAAAAAAGAAGCCCCGACAGATGATCGGGGCTTCTTTGAAAAATAGCAGGCGTTAGCCTTTTGTCAGATACTTCAGAACAGTTTCCGGTGAGGATTCGCCGTAAGGGTCATCACCGTGGTTGTCCTGGCGGCCTGGCTCTTCGAACCATGCCTCAACAACGCCATCCTTGATCACGGCGGCATAACGCCATGAACGCGGCCCAAATCCGATGTTGGATTTATCAACCAACATGCCCATCAAACGGGTGAACTCACCTGCGCCATCAGGGATAACTTTGACGTTTTTGATGTTTTGGCCCTGAGCCCATTTGTTCATCACAAAGGTGTCGTTTACGGCCAGGCAATAGATTTCATCAATGCCTTGGGCTTGGAAATCGGCAAAGCCGTCTTCATAACCGGGAAGCTGATAGGTGGAACATGTCGGCGTAAAGGCACCTGGCAGCGCGAACAAAACGACGCGTTTGCCTTTGAAATAGTCGTCCGTTGTTTTGTCTTCCCATTTGAATGGGTTGTCACCGCCGATGCTTTCGTCGCGCACGCGGGTGTGGAATGTCACTTGAGGGAGGGTTACGCCAGCTTTCATAATCATGTTCCTTTGATTTTTGTTGAGCGTTTGTAGCTGATATTTTGGCCACTTGCTTCTTAGACTAATTCTAAACTGGGTTCAAATAGGAAAAGGGCCGTTTCACGAAAAAACGGCCCCCTAAAATTGTTCGATCGTTGGTGTTGTGAATCAGCTGGCGCGTGTCAGGCCGGCCTTGAACACGATGCCCGCAAGCGCGCCGCCAACCAGTGGTGCTGCGATGAACACCCAGAGATCAGCCATTGCTTTGCCGCCTGCGAACAGGGCTGGGCCGATTGAGCGGGCCGGATTCACGGAAACACCCGTGACGTTGATCCCGACAAGGTGGATCGCGGCCAATGTCAGGCCAATCGCCAGACCAGCCATAGCAGCCGGTGCGCCATCTTGGGTCGCGCCCAAAATGACGGTGACAAAAACAAATGTTGCCACCAGTTCAAAAATCAGCGCGGCCGTCAGGCTGTATTCGCCCAAATACCCGGCACCAAAGCCGTTTTGACCCAGCCCGTTGGCGGCGACGGTATAGTCCGCCTTGCCTGTGGCGATCAGCATGATGATCAGTGCTGCAACAATTGCACCGATGATTTGCGCGATGGCATATTGCACAAAATCAGCCGACGACATACGCCCCGCGGCGACCATGCCCAAGGACACAGCTGGGTTCAAATGTGCGCCCGAAATAGCCCCGATTGAATAGGCCGCAGCAACGATTGACAGGCCGAAAGCCAGTGAAATGCCCATCATACCGATGTGCTCACCCATTAAGACGGCTGATCCACAGCCGAAAAACACTAGAATAAAGGTACCGAAGCCCTCTGCGATCATTTTTTTCATTGGTTGAATTCCCTCGTTTATTTGTTACTAGTCATGTAAATATACGTCGTCCTGCACGCCGCATTGGTAGCTGCGTGTTTAACGGGTACGTTACTACGAAATTAGGGGAATATCTGATGCGAGACCTCAAAATCCCAGAACAGCGTCATCCTGAAAAGGCCCGTAAACCGGACAATGCCCAGCCGAAAAAGCCCGATTGGATCAGGGTACGCGCCCCCGGCGGCGCTGGTTATGCCGACACGCACAAGATCATGCGCGAGCATGGCTTGGTAACGGTTTGCGAAGAAGCGGGCTGTCCCAATGTTGGGGAATGTTGGAATCAGGGCCACGCGACCATGATGATCATGGGCGAAGTTTGCACACGGGCTTGTAGTTTTTGCAACATTGCCACCGGCAAGCCGCCTGAGGCATTGGATGTGTTTGAACCAGGCCGTGTTGCCGATGCGGTAAAAAAACTGGGGTTGAACCATGTGGTGATCACCTCCGTGGACCGCGATGATGTCGAAGATGGCGGGGCCGAGCATTTCGCCCAAACCATCCGCGCCATTCGACGCCAAGCCCCTGACACCACAATCGAAATTCTGACGCCAGATTTCCTGAAATGCGCGCCCGAGGTGCTGGAAATCGTGGTCAAGGCCAAGCCCGATGTGTTCAACCACAATCTGGAAACTGTACCGGGGCTGTACCCGGAAGTGCGGGCAGGGGCGCGGTATTTCCATTCCCTGCGTCTGTTACAACGGGTGAAAGAGCTGGATCCGACCATGTTCACCAAATCCGGCATTATGGTGGGTCTGGGCGAAAACGAATTGGCGGTGCGCCAAGTCATGGACGATATGCGGGCGGCGGATGTAGATTTCCTGACCATTGGGCAGTATTTACAGCCAACGCCTAAACATCATGCTGTTGAGCGATTTGTGACGCCGGAAGAGTTCAAATCCTATGAAAAAGCCGCCTATGGCAAAGGCTTTTTGATGGTGTCGGCCACGCCATTGACGCGCTCCAGCTATCATGCGGGCGATGATTTCGCGCAGCTGCGCGATGCTCGTTTGACCAAACACGGACAAGCATAAATTACATATTTCTAAATGAATTCAACATCTAAGGGAGAAAGACAATGACCAATTTCACCAGACGCCAATCGCTTGCGCTGATGGGGGCTGCGGCCTCTGTGCCGATGATGGCCGGCCCCGCATTTGCCAATACCAAACTCAAGGTCGGTGCGCTGCGCTTTACCAGCCATGCGGCCAGCTTTGTTGCCCTTGAGCGTGGTTATTTCGCCGAAGAAGGTTTGGACGTCGAGTTTGAATTCTTCCAAGCCGCCCAACCTATGGCCGTGGCGATTGCATCGGGTGACGCGGATTACGCTGTAACGGCGATTTCCGGTGGCTTGGTTTCGCTGGCCGAAAAGGGCGCTGCTAAGGTGATTGGCGGGGCCTTGTCCGAGGAACCTGGTATTGACGGTCAGCTGATTTTGGCCAGCAACGCGGCGTTTGAGGCCGGATTGACGGACCCTAGCAAGCTGGATGGCAAATCCTTTGGCATGACTCAGCCCGGCTCCTCGTTCCATTACATGGGTGCAAAAATTGCGGCCGCCGAGGGGGCCAGCATGAATTTTAAACCGCTGAACAAGGTCGGTGCCATCATTGGCGCGCTGAAGTCCGGTCAGATTGATGCTTGGTCGATTGTACCACATATCGCCAAGGCCTTGGCGGGCGGCGGTGCTGTTCAAGTCATCGGCAAAGTATCTGATTACATTCCAAATTATCAGGTTACAACTGTGTTCACTTCGGCGGCAAACGCGGCCAATGAGCGGGCCAAAACCGAAGCCTTCTTGCGGGCGTTCGCGCGCGGTGCGGATGATTTCAATGCGGCCTTGGTTGACAAAACCGCAGGCGATGACGCGGCGATGGATATGGTCAATCTGGTGCATAAATATGTCTATGCCGACAAGCCGATCGAAAAGGCCGAAAAGTCCATTCGCAACGGCGCGATGCGCATCAACGCGGGTGCCGCTTTGAACGGCGCATCCGTTAAGGACCAGCTGGATTGGTTCAAATCCGAAGGCATGGTCAAAGACAGCGTGACCTATGAAACGCTGGTTGACGACAGCTATGTCAAAACCATGATGTAACGGATAGGGGGCCGAAACTGGCCCCCAACGCACCTGATGGATCTGAAAATTGACGCCCTGACGCACCACTACGGGCCAACCGAGGTGCTTGCAGATATCAATCTGGAAATCCCCACTGGGCGTATTATTTGCGTGGTGGGGCCATCTGGTTGTGGCAAGTCAACTTTGCTGCGGTTTGTCGGCGGGTTGGAGCGCCCCTCAGAGGGGCAAGTGCTGCAATTGTCCGAGCCACCGGCTGACAGCCTGAACCCGTTTACCTTTGTATTTCAAGACTTTGCGCTGCTGCCTTGGCGCACAGTTGATGGCAACGTCCGACTGGTTCTTGAGGACCACGGGTTAGGCAAGCCTGAAATGGATCGGATCGTTCTGGACGTACTAAAGCGCACAAAACTGGCGGATTTCGCCGATGCGTTGCCCAAAAACCTGTCCGGTGGCATGAAACAACGGGTCGCCATTGCGCGGGCCTTGGCCGTGCGCCCTGCGGTTTGGTTGATGGATGAGCCGTTGTCGGCGCTGGATGCGCAAACCCGCGAATTGTTGATGGATGATCTGGTCGGCCTGTGGCAGCTACAGCCCTTTACGGCCGTTTATGTCACGCATAATCTGGCCGAGGCCGTGCGGCTTGGCCACCGGATTGTGGTGCTGTCGCGCCGCCCCGGTAAAATCCGAAAAATCATCGACATTGACATGCCCCTAGAAGATCGCGCGGCTGGAAACGCTTCCCTGACCAAAATCGAACAAGAGCTTTGGCATCTGATGCGCGACGAGGCCGAAGCGGCGGATCAGGAGTTGATCACATGAGCCAGCCGGTTCCTTATCGTGGTGGCGGGTTTCGCCCCAAACGCATTCGCGGCCTTGGGCTGCTTGTGTTCATCGCGCTGTTGTTGATCGCCGAATGGGGCACGCGGGCAGGGTGGATCACCAATCTGACGTTGCCGCGCCCCTCAGATGTGATCCGCACCCTGTGGGATTTGGCTGTTTCGGGCATGTTGTGGACCCATCTTGGCCCCTCACTGGGCCGCCTGACTGTCGGTGCGTTTTTTGGCGCGGGCGTTGGGGTTTTGGTCGGCGTGGCGATTGGATTGTCCAGCATGATGCGGGCGGCAATGGTGCCCTTGGTGGCGGCTTTGTTCCCGATCCCGAAAATCGCGTTGCTGCCGCTGTTTGTGATCTGGTTTGGCATTGACGAGATGTCGAAATACGCACTGATCGCCTTTGGCACCTTCACGCCCACGGTGGTCGCAACCTATGGCGCGGTCGATAATGTGGATCGCACTTTGATCAAAATGGGCCAGAGTTTCGGGTTGAGCCGCATCAGCATCATCCGCAAGATTGTGTTGCCCGGCGCGATGCCCGGCATCCTGTCAGGTTTGCGGATTTCACTGGCAATTGCCATCATCCTGTTGACGGCAGCCGAGATGATCGGCGCGGAATACGGCATCGGGGCCTATATCCTGCAGGCCGGTGCGCTCTATGATTTGGAGCGGTTGTTTGCGGGGGTAACGATACTGTCGGTGCTTGGGGTGACGCTGAGCTTTGTTTTGGGCAGGGTCGAGGGCCGCGTGCTGCGCTGGCGTATCTAGTCCGTGATGATACCGGCAGCCATTAACGTGGCGCGGTCAGGGAACCAGATGTCTTTGTGTTCGGCCTGAAACATTTCGGCAATGAAGCCTTCTGACACGCCACGCGACCTGAAAAAGGCGCGGTCTTTTTCCTGCTCGTTGGCCGTATCTAGAACCTGAATGCTGCTGGTTTGCAGGTATTGGTGAAATCCGATTTTGCCATTCTTGTGCAGATACCGCTGCTGTCCTGCCAAGAAAATCAACGTGCAAGCCGAGGCGCAGCGGTCGGTGACTTCGGTGTTTATATCATGTGAAATCAAGGCGTTGGCAATCGCGCGCGCGGCGTATATCCGACCACCGTCGCTGTTGATGCGCAGGGTGGTATAGGGGTTTTGCGGTTCTTGCAGCAATTCCAGCAAGGCTGTGTGGGTCCGAAACCCAACGAACCCTTCTATCAGTATTGTGTCGCCCTGCACCTGTAATTCCAACTTGGGAGGGGTAGCAACCGGCGTGGCCCCTGTGGTGGCCGAAATCAAAGAGGTCGCGTTGATAACCATCACCACCGCCGCGCCGATCGAGGCCGCGTAACACCCCCAATAGAGGATCATATCGCCGCCGCCCTTTAGGTTGCGCTCGCATGATCGCAGGGTGCCGGTGATTTGCCAAACCAAGGTCAAACCCGTCGCTGCAATGATCATGTACACGGCGGCCGGCGGCAGCGTGGTTGGCAACAGGTCAAACATGACATGGAGCACAATGCCAAGCCCGATCAAAACCAAAAACAAGGACAGTCGGGTCGGCAACAGGCCGCGCCAATGATTGCGTGCAAACAGGTGCATTCGCACAGTCTAGCGGATTTTCAGCGCCCCGTCAGTGGGTGATTTTGTTGCGACGTGGCAGCTCCATTTGCATCCAGTCAGGCACGCCGATCCAACGCTCAATGGCGAACAGGACCAAGCATAACACAATGATGCCAATCACCAGTTTCACCTTGGTGTCGCTGGGGGGCTTGCGGGCCCATTTGGACATCCGCAAGAGGTGCCGAATGTTCATTCTTCGGTAAAACGCACCTTGCCGATGAAGGGCAGGTTGCGGTTGCGTTGGGCGAAATCAATGCCATAGCCGACCACGAATTCATCGGGGATTTCAAAGCCGATCCAGTCGGCAGTGACGTCGACTTCGCGGCGTGATTGTTTGTTCAACAAGGCGATGGTTTTCATATGGGCCGGTTTGCGGGCATTCAGCATGCCAACGACGTGTTTCAGGGTGAATCCCGTGTCGACAATGTCTTCGACCAGCAACACATCGCGGCCGCCGATTTTACCGCGTAAATCCTTCATAATTTTGACTTCACGGCTGGATTCAGTGCTGTCGCCATAGGATGTAGCCTCTAGGAAATCGACCTCGATTGGCAGATCCAACTCACGCACCAGATCGGCGATAAACACGAAGGATCCACGCAGCAGACCCACCACAACCAATTTGTCAGTGCCTTTAAAGGTGTCGCTAATTTCACGGGCGAGGTTCTCGATACGGGCGGCAATGGATTTGGCGGAAATCATTTCATCTATGACATAGGGTCGCGTTGGCATGGGAGATCCCTTGAATTAACCTGTTGATTATACTTAATGCACAATTGCGTCATAAGGGAACAATATAAATGCCAACCCAGTCGGAAAAAAAGGTGCTGCCTTATACGGCTGCGCAAATGTATGCGCTGGCGGCGGATGTGATGTCATACCCAAAGTTTTTGCCGTGGATCGCCGCGGCGCGCATTCGGTCGCGCAAAACCATGCCGGACCATGAACTGGTCGAGGCGGATTTGGTGATCTCGTTCAAGGTGTTTCGCGAGCGGTTTGGCTCAAGTGTGAAACTGACGCCTGCGGCCAAGACCATCGAGATGGAGTATCTGGACGGCCCGTTCAAGTTTTTGCATTCCAACTGGGGGTTTCGCGATCAGGACGATGGCCAATGCGAGGTCAGTTTCTTTGTCGACTTCGAGTTCAAAAACGCCATTTTGCAAAAGCTGATTGGCGTGGTGTTTAACGAGGCCATCCGGCGCACCATGCAGGCCTTTGAAGACCGTGCAAAGGTGCTGTACGGCTAAGGTTTATGAGGCGTGATCATAGGCCCGTTCACCGTGGGTCTCGATGTCCAGACCGTTGGCCTCGACTTCGGCAGATACGCGCATTGGCGTGATCAGGCTGACCAGTTTGATCAACACAAAGGTCACGATCAGGGTGAAAGCACCGACAATAACCAGACCACCCAGTTGGGCCGC
This sequence comes from Rhodobacteraceae bacterium UBA2776, assembly GCA_002352425.1. Taxonomy (GTDB): domain Bacteria; phylum Pseudomonadota; class Alphaproteobacteria; order Rhodobacterales; family Rhodobacteraceae; genus Profundibacter. The sequence goes on along the minus strand of DEIK01000047.1, from coordinate 28,312 downwards.
CCATGTGCCAGCGCCAAACACCGCGATCATAAGGATGCCAAAGATGCCGCCAACGCCATGCACGGCGAACACATCCAAGGTGTCATCAATGCCAACCTTGTTGCGGATCAGGTTGACGAATTCTTGGCAAAGGATGCCCGCAATCGCGCCGATCAGCAGCGCCTCCAGCGGGCCGACAAAACCTGATGCCGGTGTGATCGAGGCCAGCCCCGCGATGGTGCCTGTGACAATGCCCACCAATGAGGCGCGGCCGTATTTCAGTTTTTCCCACAGCGCCCACGTTAGCGAGGCCGCGGCTGCGGAAATATGTGTGACTGTGATTGCCATTGCGGCTCCGCCGTCGGCTGCCAATTGTGAGCCACCATTAAAGCCGAACCAGCCAACCCAAAGCATGCCTGCACCGATCATCACCATGCCCGGATTATGGGGCGGTGTGGTGCGGTGTTTGCGAGGGCCAAGGAAATAGGCGATCATCAGGGCGGCAAGCCCTGCGGTTTCATGCACCACGATGCCACCGGCGAAATCCTTGACGCCGGTTTCGCCGAATATGCCGCCATCGGCCAAGAACCCGCCGCCCCAAATCCAATGGGTCACAGGGGCGTAGCACAGCAACATCCAAAGGCCCGAGAACACCAGTACAAAGCCATAGCCGATGCGTTCGACATAGGCGCCGACGATCAGGGCAGGGGTGATGACAGCAAAGGTCATCTGAAAGGCGAAAAAGGCGATTTCAGGTAGGTTGGATGCAATGTGTGACGGGGTGTCTGCCGTGACGCCCATCATGGCCAGTTTACCCATGCCGCCCCAGTAGCCCGACGTGCCTTCGCCAAAGGCGATGGAGTAGCCGAAAAGCATCCACAACACGCTCATGAGAGCGGCAATCGAGAAACACTGCATGAACACGCTCAGCACATTACGTGCCCGCACCAGACCGCCGTAAAACAGCGCCAAACCCGGTAGCGTCATAAACAGCACAAGCGCCGTTGAAGTCATTATCCATGCGGTGTCTGCTGCGCTCATGTTGTGGTCCCCCAATTTGTCCCCCTGCGCATTGGGGCAATCTGGCCACCTTAGAAAGGGGCAAGCGGGCCTACGGTCGCCGGGTTGCGATTGTGTGCATTATCTGTGCGCTTTTTGGGGTGGTCTGCCTAAAATTTGGTCGATTTATGAACAGGCTTGAAGCAACATAGCCAGGGCATGATCGCGGGCGGCCGCGCGGACTTTGTCGCGGCCCAAGGCCCCGAACTCGACGGTTTGGATGCGTGTTTCCTGGCCCTGCATGGCCAAACCAAAACAAACCCGCCCTTCGGGTTTTGGTCCATCGCTGCCGGGTCCGGCAATACCGGTGATGGAAACAGCAAGGCTGGCTGCGGAGTTTGCAAGCGCGCCCTGCGCCATCTCTTTGGCGACTTGTTCCGACACCGCGCCATAAGCGTCAAGGGATTGTGCAGACACGCCCAACATCGCGATTTTGGCGTCGTTTGAGTAGGTCACGAACCCGCAAGTGAAAACGTCCGAGGAACCGGCCACATCTGTCAAGGCTGCTGCCACCATGCCGCCGGTACAGCTCTCGGCGGTGGCCACCGTGATGCTCTTTGTGCGACAGCCGTTTAAGATGTCGGCGGCTTGGCTCATTGCATTATCAGTTCGTGGGATATAACGGCTGCAACGGTCACGACAATCGCCGCCATAAGGCCGGCGATCACATCGTCAAACATCACGCCAAAGGCCGTCGATTTACGGTCGGCCCAGCCCACGGGGCCCGGTTTCCAGATGTCGAACAGTCGAAACATTAAAAACGCCCCGACCCAACCTGGATAAGGGAACAGCCAAGGGTCCATTCCGGCGTGCCACAGCCCGCCCGACAGCGGCAGCAGCGCAATCCACTGGCCCGCGACCTCGTCAATGACGATCTCGCTTGGGTCGTGGTTTTCTTTGCCGCGGGTTTCGACCATAGTTGCCCACCAGCCGATGAAAAATACCGCTATTGTGGCGGCCAGCAGAGCGGGAAATCCACCCGCAACATGGATCAGATAGCCAACTGGGATAGCGGCGGCCGAGCCCCAAGTGCCAGGGGCCGGGCGCAGCAATCCGACATAGAAAAACGTGGCGATTAGCTTGCTCATAGTTTCACCAACGTGACAGTGGCGATTGCGGCAATTCCTTCACCGCGACCGGTAAACCCCAGCCGTTCAGAGGTGGTGGCCTTGACGCTGACACGGTCCATCTCCATACCCATAATGCGCGCCATCTCACGACGCATCGCAACGGAATGCGGACCGATTTTGGGCATTTCGCAGACCAGCGTGCAATCGGCGTTGGAAATGGTGAAGCCGTGATCCGTGGCCAATTTAACGGCGTGCTCCAGAAAGATGTGCGAGGCAGCACCTTTCCATTGTGGATCGGATGGCGGGAAATGCTGACCGATGTCGCCCATCGCCAAAGCGCCGTAAATTGCGTCCGTGACAGCATGCATCCCAACATCAGCGTCAGAATGACCGTCCAATCCGTGGCTGTGCGGTACGGAAACACCGCAGAGCACAACGTGGTCGCCCTCGCAATACCGATGCACATCGTACCCGTTGCCCAGTCGTATATCCATGACGCGCTCCAGTAAGTGTTCAGCACGGGCAAAATCGCCCGGGTTGGTGATTTTTATGTTGTGACTGTCACCTGTGACGATCGCAACGTCCAAGCCATGTGCGATAGCGATCTCGACATCATCCGCTGCACCTCCATCGTGGGCGGCGTGAGCGGCCAGAATGGCGTTGCGGTGAAACCCTTGGGGCGTTTGGGCGCGAAATAGGCCTTCTCGAGGATGCGTGGCTGTCACTTGGCCGTCTTTGCCGCGCCACAGGGCATCGGTGACGGTCAGGGCAGGGGCCGCGCCAGCATGGGTGTTCAAGGCGTTGACCACATCCGAAATAATGCGAGCAGACACCAACGGGCGGGCGCCATCGTGGATCAATACGTTCTCTGTGTTGGCGGCGCCAAGCCCTGCCAAAACCGATGCGTCACGGGTGTTACCGCCATGAACCAAGGTTGCGTTGCGCAAGTCCATTTTGTCCAAGAGATCATGGTCAACAGGGTTCACAACCAGAATGATTTGGTCGATGTCAGTGTTGTTGGCGAAGGCCGCGACGCTGCGTTCCAGGACAGTGACCCCGTTAAGGGGCTGGAACTGTTTGGGGATTTCCCCTCCGGCCCGAAGGCCACGCCCAGCGGCGACGATGATGGCAGTGGTTGTTGTCATGGCATCGGTTTAGGATTTTGCACTGCCGCTGGCAAGGCGGGACAAAAATTGTTCAACAATTTTTTCCAAAATCTTTGAAAGATTTTGAGGCCGCGTTCGGGGTCATGTTGATTGCATTTTTTAACTTTGCGCGCTAATCAGGCTGTAAATGCACAAGGATTAGGCGTTTGACTATAAAATTGGCAGACACGACGATGGAACACGCGGTTTTCCTGGCCCCTTTGGCCGGAATTACAGATTTACCGTTTCGTCGATTGGTGTCGCGTTTTGGCGCCGGGTTGGTGGTCAGCGAAATGGTGGCCAGTCATGACATGATTGAGGGTAAACCCGGCGTGCGCGAACGCGCAGAGTTGGGACTGCACGAAGTCAACACTGCTGTCCAGCTGGCTGGTCGTGAACCGACCCCGATGGCCGAGGCCGCCCGCATGGTCGCGGGCAATGGCGCGCGGATTATTGATATCAATATGGGTTGTCCTGCCAAAAAAGTGGTGAGCGGTTATTCCGGATCGGCCTTGATGCGGGATCTGGATCACGCGCTACTTTTGATCGAGGCCGTGGTGCAAGCTGTTGATGTACCGGTCACCCTAAAGACCCGTTTGGGTTGGGATAACGACAGTTTAAACGCTCCGGAATTGGCGCGGCGGGCCGAGGTTGCGGGCATTCAGATGATCACCATCCATGGGCGCACCCGCTGTCAGTTTTACAAAGGCCATGCCGATTGGGCTGCTATTTCCAAGATTAAATCAGCTGTGGACATTCCGGTGATTGCCAATGGCGATATCGTCGATACGACCTCAGCTAAGGCTGCGCTCTGGGCCTCAAAGGCCGACGGGGTGATGATCGGGCGTGGCGCACAAGGTGCGCCTTGGAAATTGGCGCAGGTTGCGAGCGGTCTGTTTGGCACACCAGCACCCGACATCCCAACCGCAGGGGCTTTGGTCGATTTGGTCGCCACCCATTATGAGGACATGTTGGCGTTTTACGGCGTCAAACTTGGCAGCCGCGTGGCGCGCAAACATTTGGGGTGGTACATGGACGGGGTTGGCTGTTTGCCAGAGTTGCGCAAAACTGTGTTGACCGAAAAGGACTGTGGACAGGTGTTGCGCCTACTGCCTGACGCGCTTGCGGTACAAAAGGTGGCGGCATGAATTTTGATCAACTGTGGAATGCGCTGCCAAACCCGGCCTTTTTGATCAATGAAAACAATGAAATTACCGCCGCCAATCTGGCCGCCGAAGGGTTTTTGAACACTTCCGTCAAATCCTTGCGCGGGGCGCGTTGCGTGAACTGTGTTAAGCTTGCCGCACCACTGGAGCAGTCGTTTCAACGGGTGCGCGACAGTCATAGTCCTGTGTTTATCAATGACGTCGAAATTGGTCGGGAATTGACCCCGTGTAACGTGCAAATTACGTCGATATCGAGGGACGAAACGCAGGTGCTGCTGATCATCCAGCCGCGTTTGAATGTGACGGGTGCTAATCATAACACGGCTTCAGAATCCGCTGCGAAAACGGCAATTGGGATGGCTGAAATGTTGGCCCATGAGGTCAAAAACCCTTTGGCTGGTATCACCGGTGCTGCGCAGTTGTTAGCAATGAACTTGCCAGCGCAGGATCTTGAAATGACAGACCTAATCGTTTCTGAATCCAAGCGTATTGTTACCCTTTTGGATCAGGTCGAGCAGTTTGGCAATCTAAGCCCGCCCAACCGGACGGCGGTGAATATACATGACGTGATTGAACGTGCGCAAAAGTCAGCGCAGGTCGGGTTTGCGGCCCATATGCGCATTGTTCCGGACTATGATCCGTCCTTACCCGACACGTGGGCGGATGCGGACCAATTGATTCAAGTGATGGCCAACCTGTTGAAAAATGCCAGCGAGGCAGCGCAGAAATCCGAGGGTGAAATCCGGATACGGACCTCGTTTGACAACAGCTTGCGACGGCGGCGCACTGATGGCACAGAATCGCCCTTGCCGATCCGCATCGAATTCATTGACAACGGGCCGGGCCTACCGGCTGACATTGCGGATGATGTGTTCGATCCGTTTGTCTCGGGACGGGAAAACGGCACCGGTCTGGGGCTGGCGCTGGTTTCCAAAATCATTTCTGAGCACGAAGGGCTGGTCGCGGTGGACAGCAAGCCCGGGCACACAATATTTCGGATTTCACTGCCCACGGCCCCTAAACCCAAAGGAACCCCCTAAATGGACGGCACAGTATTGATCGCGGATGATGACCGCACAATTCGCACAGTTCTTACGCAAGCTTTTACCCGCGCTGGGTGCAAAGTTCATGCGACTTCGTCCTTGGTGACGTTGATGCGCTGGGTGGGCGAGGGGATGGGGGATTTGGTGATCACGGATGTGGTTATGCCCGATGGCAACGGATTGGAAATGGTGCCGGAAATTTCCAAATTGCGCGACGATTTGCCTGTGATCGTGATCTCGGCGCAAAACACCATTATGACCACCATTAAGGCGACCGAGGCCAAGGCTTATGACTATCTGCCTAAACCTTTTGATCTGCCTGATTTGATGAAGCGTTCGGCCAAAGCGCTGAAAACCCGGCGCCATGTCGACATGCCAATCCCGCCTGTGCAAAATGCCACGAGCGATTTGCCCTTGGTGGGGCGCACCGATGTGATGCAGGATCTGTACCGGCTGATCGCCCAGATTATCAACAATGAATTGCCGGTACTGATCGGGGGCGAAAGCGGCACGGGAAAGTCGCTGATTGCCCGCATTATCCATGATTTCAGCGATCGAAGGTCCAAACCCTTCAAGGTGGCCAGCGCCGCCGACATCACGGGGGCGGAGGCGCTTGAGAAAATCTTGGCGCAGGCTGGTTCCGGTTCGCTGGTGATTGACGAGGTCGGTGACTTGGACCTAGATGCGCAGGCCCAATTGGTGCGAATGATTGACAGGTTGTCGGAAAATGCGCCCCGTATCTTGGCCACCACACAGGTTGATCTGGCCCCGATGATGGAGGCCGACGCGTTTCGACAAGACTTGTTTTACCGTTTGAACGGGGTTGCGCTTAAGGTGCCCGCGCTGCGGGATCGGATCAATGATATCCCGATGTTGGTCGAGTTTTTCCTGAACCGCCACCGTGATGGTGACGATGTGGCGCATCATCTGTCTGACAGGGCGCAAAATCTGATGCAGACCTACAGTTGGCCTGGCAATGTACGTCAGCTGGAAAACACCCTGCGTCAATTGGGGGCGACCAGCGGGCAGGCGGAAATCACACGGACCGAGGTCGAGCAGGCGTTGGGTGGCCAGCCGATGATGGAGCCTGTGAACGAGCGGACGCGCGGCGACAGGTTGTCCGCCTCAATTGCACGGCATCTGCAGCGGTATTTTGATTTGCACAGCGGGGCCTTGCCACCACCCGGTCTTTACACGCGGATTTTACACGAAATGGAGCGCCCACTGTTGGAGATTTCGCTCGAAGCCACCGGCGGAAATCAGGCCAAATGCGCCGATCTTTTGGGTATCAACCGAAATACCCTCAGAAAGAAGATATCGGAACTCGATATTCGCGTGACACGGCGCCGTAAGTTGATGTAAAAGAGCAACATCAAGCGTGACCCAATGGCATCAGCCGAAACGAGGTTACGATATATGGTGGTTCGTCGCAGTCGCGACACAGAGGGAAGTGGGCATTTGGTGGCTATGTCTGTCAAAAGCGCAACAATGGATAAACTAAGCCGTTTGCGGCGCAAACGGCGTTTGCAGAACGCTGCGACCCTGAGTCTGGTGATTTTGGGGCCGGTTTTGGCGATCGCGACTTTCACGGTTTTGGGCCCCTTGGACAAAGGCGCTTCTGCCCCCAGCTTGCGGCTGATTCTCCTGACCGATGTGGTCTATATTCTGGTGGTCGCGGCGTTGGTGTTGCAACGGGTGGCGCGGATGATTTCGGCGCGCCGCGCCAGATCAGCGGGTTCTCGCTTGCATTTGCGCCTGACAGGGGTGTTCGCGCTGGTCGCGTTGATCCCGACAATTTTGGTGGCGGTGTTCGCGGTTTTGACCGTCAACGTCGGGCTGGAGGGATGGTTTTCGGAGCGGGTGCGTCAAGTGGTCGGCACCTCGGTGGCGGCCGCCGAGGCTTACCACGCAGAGCATGAAAGTGATCTGATCGAGGATACCGAAGGGCTGGCCGCCTATCTAAATCTGACCCGCAACGCGACGTTTTTCCTAAGCGATGGCAATCTGCGAGAATTGCTGACCCAAGGCCAGGTGCAAATCCAGCGCGGGCTGCGCGAGGCCTATGTGATCGACGGGTCACGCACCCTGCGGGCCCGTGGCGAGCGATCTTACCTGTTTGATTTCGAAGAACCCACGCAGGGTGATATCACGGCTGCCGATTTGGGCGGCGTGGTGGTCATTCAGGACTGGGACAACAATGAATTTCGCGCCTTGATGAAGCTGGATGCCTTTGTTGATCGCTATCTTTACATCTCGCGCAATGTGGATGGCGATATCTTGAACTTGCTGGATGACACGCAGGAAACAGCGACCCTTTACCACCAACTTGAGAGCGAACGCGGTACGATCTTATTCGAATTTGCCCTGCTTTATATCGGTTTTGCGGTGATCTTGATCTTGGCGGCGATTTGGCTGGGGCTTTGGTTCGCCGAACGGCTGTCGCGTCCTGTGGGCCGGTTGGCGGGGGCGGCACAACAGGTCGGGACCGGTGATTTGAATGTGCAGGTGATTGAAGAGGATGGCGATGACGAGATCGCCATGCTTGGGCGATACTTTAACCAGATGACCCGCCAATTGAAGGGCCAACGCGACACACTGTTGGAAAACAACCGCCAGATCGAGCGCCGTCGCCGGGTGTTTGATTCTGTGTTGTCTTCGGTGGCGTCGGGGGTTGTCGGGCTGGATGCAAGCGGCAAGGTGATGTTCGTGAACCGCTCGGCCGAACGCCTGTTGGCGCTGCCGGATGAGCAAAGCGGCGATATCAACGTGGCGGTGCCGGAGTTTGGCCCGCTGTTGCAGCGTCTGCAAAGCAAAAACACCGAAGTTGTTCAGGAAGAGGTCAAGCTGTCGCGCGAGGGTGCGTTGGAAAACCTGCTGGTGCGGATCAGCACGCGGCGCAACGATGCGGGTAATCTTGAAGGCTATGTGATTGCCTTTGATGATGTGACCGATCTGGTTTCGGCCCAACGCATGGCCGCCTGGGGCGATGTCGCGCGGCGCATTGCCCACGAGATCAAAAACCCGCTGACTCCGATCCAACTGTCGGCAGAGCGGCTAAAGCGCAAATTCTCGCCACTGGTTGGTGATCAATCCGACACGCTGGAGCAATACACCGATGTGATCATTCGCCAGACCGGTGATCTGCGGCGCATTGTTGACGAGTTCTCAAAATTTGCGCGGATGCCGGAACCGGAATTGCGCAGTCATGATCTGGTTGAAATTCTGCGCGATGCGGCAGTGTTGCAGGAAACCGCGATGCCAGAGGTTACGTTAACGACGACCCTGCCAAAGGATCCCGTGATGGTCGATCTGGATTCTACAATGATTTCGCAAGCGATGGTCAACTTGATCAAGAATGCAGGTGAAGCCATTGAAAGCCTTTCCGAAAAGGGCGCTCCAACTGGGTTCAAGCCCGAGGTGCGTGTGAAAATGACGCAGCAGGACGGGCTGATCAAGATCGACATATCCGACAACGGCATCGGGCTGCCCGAAGATCGCGCCCGCCTGTTTGAACCCTATGTGACCACGCGCGACGCGGGCACCGGACTGGGGTTGCCGATTGTGAAAAAAATAATCGAGGAACATGGCGGCACGTTGATGCTGGTTGATGCCGAACAATTTAAAGGGAATGCACATTGCGGGGCGCGGGCAGAAGTTAGACTGCCGGCAACGCTGGCCGCGGACGTGCAATCTGAAAACGCGAATGGGTAATGAGGGGATATATCATGGGTGATATTTTAATTGTTGACGACGAACGCGACATTCGGGAGCTGATTTCCGATATTCTAAAGGACGAGGGCTATTCCACCCGTCTGGCTGGAAATTCGGATGATTGCATGAGCGAGGTCAACGCCGCACCGCCCGCTTTGATGATTTTGGACATTTGGTTGAAGGACAGCCAGATGGATGGGATCGACATTCTGAAGACGGTCAAGCGGGACAATCCCGACATTCCTGTGGTGATCATCTCGGGGCATGGCAACATCGAAATTGCGGTGGCTGCGATCAAGCAGGGGGCGTATGATTTCATCGAAAAGCCCTTTAATATTGATCAATTGATGGTGGTTGTGTCGCGCGCGATGGAGGCCTCGCGCCTGCGGCGCGAGAACAATGAACTGCGTCGCGGTGACGTGGCGTCGTCTGAAATGTTGGGTGAAAGTGCGGCCTTTAAGGCGCTCAAGGCGAATTTGGACAAGGTAACAGGCACCAATGGGCGCGTGATGCTGACGGGGCCTGGCGGGGCGGGCAAAGAGGTCGCCGCGCGCTATATCCACGCCAATTCCAATCGGTCTTCGGCGCCATTTGTGTCCGTGAATTCGGCCTCGATCGAGCCAGAGCGCATGGAAGAGGTGTTGTTTGGCCGTGAAAGTGCCGAGCGCGGTATCGAGCCTGGTTTGCTGGAGCAGGCGCATGGCGGGGTTTTGTATTTTGACGAAGTGGCGGACATGCCGATCGGCACCCAGTCCAAAATTTTGCGGGTGTTGGTGGATCAACAGTTCCAGCGGGTTGGCGGCAGCGACAAGGTGCGGGTCGACATTCGCGTGGTGTCCAGCACCAACCGGTCTTTGGCCGACGAAATCGCTGCCGGAAATTTCCGTGAGGAGCTGTTTCATCGTTTGAATGTGGTGCCTGTTGTGGTGCCTTCCTTAGAGGAGCGCCGCGAGGATATCCCACTGCTGGCGGCCTATTTCATTGAGGAACTTAACAAAAACCAAGGTCTGCCACTGCGCAACCTGTCGGACGAGGCCGAGGCCTTGATGCAAACCATGCAGTGGCCTGGCAACGTGCGTCAGTTGAAAAACGTGGTGGAACGGGTGCTGATCCTTGGGGCCGGCAACGGGGCAATTTCGGCCAAGGAATTGCCATCCCCCGAAGAAACCTCGCAAAAAGAGGGCCGCGTTGTGCTGTCGTCCGGCTTGGCGACCTTGCCGCTGCGTGAGGCGCGTGAGTTGTTTGAGCGCGAGTATCTGATGACGCAGATCAACCGGTTTGGCGGCAATATCAGCCGCACCGCCAGTTTCGTTGGCATGGAGCGTTCGGCCTTGCATCGCAAGTTGAAATCACTGGCGATTGTGACGTCAAGTAAGGGTGGCGCACGGGTGGCGCATGTGGAACCCGAGATTGACGAGTAGGCCCGCGTCTGGCATGGATTGTCCCTGAATTACTGAAAAGGCGCAGCCATGAAAGTTATCATATGTGGGGCAGGGCAAGTTGGCTGGCAAATCGCCCGCCATCTGTCGGGGGAAAACAACGATGTGACCGTTGTTGATAACAACCCCGAACTGGTGCACCGCGCGACGGACACGTTGGATGTGCAAGGCATCGCAGGGTTCGCCAGCTACCCTGATGTGCTGGAGCGCGCAGGCGCCCGTGACGCCGATATGATCATTGCCGCGACCTATTCTGATGAGGTGAATATGGTCACCTGCCAGGTGGCCCATTCGGTGTTTGAAATCCCGCGCAAAATCGCCCGGCTGCGCTCTCAGAGCTATCTAACGGCGATTTATTCGGACCTTTATCGGCGCGAACATATGCCAATTGATGTGGTGATCAGCCCCGAACGCGAAGTTGCCGACGCCGCCCTGCAACGGCTGGCCGCCCCGTCAGCCTTTGACACCGAAAGTTTCCTTGAGGGCCAATCACAACTGTTGGGCATTTTGATCGAAGAAGACTGCCCCGTGGTCAACACGCCGCTGCGCCAGTTGACCGATTTATTCTCGACGCTCAGCGCGATTGTTGTGGGCATCCGGCGCGATGGCTCGTTGTTTGCGCCAGAGTCTGGCGACCAGGTGTTCGTCGGTGATGAAATCTACATTTTTACCCACACCAAAGATATGAACCGGACCTTGGAAGTGTTCGGCAAGACCAGCGGCAAACAAGAACGCATCGTCATTTTGGGCGGCGGGAATGTCGGGTTGGCCGTTGCAGAGGCACTGGAAACGCGCACGGAACGTGTGCGCGCGAATGTTATCGAAAAAGACCGTGAACGGGCCGAATTTGCCGCTGATGCCTTGGAAAAAACCATCGTTTTGAATGGTGACGGGTTGAGCGCCGAATTGTTGGCCGAGGCGGGTATCCGGCGGTCTGACGCGATCCTATGTGTGACCGATGATGATAAAACCAATATTCTGGCCGCCGTGCGTGCCAAGGCCGAAGGCTGTCCGATGGCGATCTGTCTGGTGAATGATCCTACCTTGGTGCCCTTGATGAAACCAATGGGCATTGACGCCTACATCAACCCGCGCGCCACCACGGTTTCGTCAATCCTGCGCTATATCCGCCATGGTCGGGTGCGCGCGGTCTATTCAATCGGCAATGCCGAGGCCGAGGTGATCGAGGCCCAAGTGATGTCGACCTCGCCGATCTCGGGCCAGAAAATCAGCGATGTTGATTTCCCCGAAGGGGTGTTGGTCGGGGCTTTGATGCAAGGCGGCAAAGTGATCCGTCCGAACGGGGCCACGCGCATCAACGAGGGCGACGTGATCACCATCTTCGCCATGTCCGATGATGTCCCCGAGGTGGAGCGACTGTTGCAGGTCTCCATCGACTTTTTCTAGGCGCGCGCGATGCTGGCCCATATCCTGAAATTGCCGTTTTTGGTGATCCTGATGGGGATCGGGGCAGGGGCGATGTATATTCCGGCGGTCTATGCGTTGCTGGATGATGATCTGCATGTGGCGCGGGTGTTTTTATATGGCGGCACGTTGTTTTTGATCCTGACCGGGATGGCGGGGTTGGCCTCGGCGGCGGGCAGCAGCACCAATCTGGCGCGCAGCCATCTGTTGGCCCTGCTTGGAGCGTTTACGATCTTGCCAATCATGTTGGCGGTGCCGTTTTATGAAGGGTTGCGCAACACCAGCTTTCTGAATGCCTATTTTGAAATGGTGTCCAGCCTGACCACAACGGGGGCGACCTTGTTCGAGCCAGAACGCTTGACGGGCGCGTTGCACCTTTGGCGAGCCTTGGTCGGCTGGATGGGTGGGTTCCTGATTTGGGTGACGGCGATTGCGGTGCTTGCGCCACTTAATCTGGGCGGCTTTGAGGTGACAAGCGTCGAGGCCGGGCGTGCCGGCAACACCCAGTTTGCGCAAATTACCAAAGTCGCCAATGCGTCGCAACGACTGGCCCGATATGCGGCGATGCTGTTCCCGATTTACGCCGGGCTGACGCTGGTTTTGTGGATCGTGTTGCTGCTGGCGGGGGACAGATCGCTGGTGGCGGTCAGCCATGCGATGTCCACGATGGCCACCAGTGGCATTTCACCAATCGGCGGGCTGGCGGCGGGCAATAGCGGCATGGTGGGGGAGGCTGTGGTGTTTGGATTTTTGTTCTACGCCATTTCACGCCTGATGTTTTCTCGGGACCAGCAACAGGTCGGATTACGCACGCTGCGCGCTGACCCTGAATTTCGCTTGGGCGCATCTTTCGTCATCGTTTTGCCGCTGTTTTTATTCGCACGACACTGGTTGGGGGCTTATGACGTTGATCTGGAAAACGATCTGGCTTCTGCCTTGCATGCCCTATGGGGCGCGATATTCACGGTGTTGTCTTTCCTGACCACAACGGGGTTCGTGTCGGCGGATTGGGCCAATGCGCGGGGCTGGTCTGGCTTGCAATCTCCGGGCTTGATCCTGATGGGGTTGTCGATCATTGGCGGCGGGGTCGCGACCACGGCGGGTGGCGTGAAATTGATGCGGGTTTATGCGCTCTATAAACACGGCAACCGCGAGATGGAGCGTTTGCTGCATCCCTCCAGCGTTGGTGGCGCGGGCACACATGCGCGTCATATCAGGCGTTTTGGCGCCCAGATATCATGGATCTTTTTCATGTTGTTCAGCATGTCGGTGGCTTTGGTGATGTTGGCGCTGTCGCTGACGGGCCTGTCGTTTGAAAGCGCCATGGTGTTCACTATTTCAGCCCTGTCCACCACGGGCCCTTTGGCGGGCGTCGCCGCCGAAGAGGTGCTGCACTACACGGATTTGGGCAATGTGGCCAAGATGATTTTGGCGGCAACCATGGTGTTGGGCCGTCTGGAGACGTTAGCGATTATCGCACTGCTAAACCCTGCCTTGTGGCGCTCATAGGGCACAGATTGCAGGATAATGCGCTAAAGGGCTGGTTTTAGGGCTGGAATCTATTGCAAAGCCGCTTCATAGTCTTAGTTTGAATACGATATAAATGCCCGACAGGGGTAGACCACAATAAAAAGGCGAAAGACCAATGGCTGCCGACAGACAAAATTTGCAGGACGCGTTTCTGAATAACGTGCGTAAGAACAAAGTTCCGGTAACAATTTTCCTGATTAACGGGGTGAAATTGCAAGGTGTTATCACATGGTTTGATAACTTCTGTGTGCTTTTGCGTCGTGATGGGCAGGCCCAGTTGGTTTATAAACACGCGATTTCCACCATCATGCCTGGTGCGCCGATCAATCTGTATGACGGCGAAGAAGAATAATCCGCGATGGAAATTGATCCCCCGCGCAACACCCGCGCATGGGTTCTGCATCCCGAAATAAAATCCGACAATGCGCGCCGCGAACCTGTGGCCGCGCTGGCAGAAGCTGTGGCATTGGCCGCGGCTATGCCCGAGATGGAGGTGCTTGGCTCTGACATTGTGCCGCTGCGCACATTGCGGGCAGGCTATTTGTTTGGCAAAGGCAAAATCTCTGAACTCAAGGCCATCTTTGAGGCCGAAGAAATTGAGCTGGTGTTGATCGACGGGGCGCTCACCCCAGTGCAGCAGCGCAATCTGGAAGAAGAGTGGGGTCTGAAAATTCTGGACCGCACCGGTTTGATTTTGGAAATCTTTTCGGACCGTGCGCGCACCCGCGAGGGTGTGTTGCAGGTCGAGATGGCGGCGCTTTCGTATCAGCGCACCCGTCTGGTGCGAGCCTGGACCCACCTTGAGCGCCAACGCGGTGGGCTTGGCTTTGTTGGTGGTCCCGGCGAGACCCAGATCGAGGCCGACCGCCGCGCCATTGATGATGCGATCACGCGGCTGAAACGCCAATTGAGCAAAGTGGTGAAAACCCGCGAATTGCACCGTGCGTCGCGCAAAAAAGTGCCCTTTCCGGTGGTGGCGCTGGTTGGGTATACCAACGCCGGTAAATCCACGCTGTTCAACCGATTGACGGGGGCCAAGGTTTTGGCCAAGGACATGTTGTTCGCCACGCTGGACCCGACCATGCGCAGTGTGGAATTGCCGTCTGGCCAAGAGATCATTCTGTCCGACACGGTGGGGTTCATATCCGAGTTGCCGACCGAATTGGTCGCCGCCTTTCGCGCAACCCTTGAAGAAGTGCTGGACGCCGATCTGATTGTGCATGTGCGCGACATTTCCCACGCCAACACGGTCGAGCAAGCCCGCAATGTCGCCACCATTCTGGAGCAGTTGGGCATCAATGAGGAAGCCCCGATGCTTGAAGTTTGGAACAAGCTGGATTTGCTTTCGACTGAGGACCAAGACGGGTTAATGGAAAAGGCTGATCGCTCGGACGACAGGTTCGCGATTTCCTCGATCACGGGGCAGGGCATGGACGCACTGCTCGAGGCGATATCGGGCAATCTGACCGACCCCAAGACCGAGCGCGAATTGCTGATCCCTTTTGCGGATGGACGCAAGCGTGCGTGGCTGTTCCAAGAAGGCGTCGTCACCTCTGAGGATCAAAATGAAAATGGTTTTGTGGTGCAGGTGTTCTGGACAGCCCGTCAGGAAAAGCATTTTCGCGACATGTGAGCATTTTTGCACAGATCGTGTTCAGACCTGCCTATAACGCCATTTTCGCACAGACCTATATGATAAGGTAACGCTTAACCGTATAGGGGTCTAAAAAATGTCCTTTCGTCCAGTTCTATCGCAAAGCCAAGCTGTTCCAACCACGGAAGGTGCGGGCGTCAAGCTGCACCGTGCCTTTGGGTTCCACAATCCGGACATGTTTGATCCTTATCTGTTGTTTGATGATTTTCGCAACGAGAGCCCTGCCGATTTTGAGGCAGGATTTCCGTGGCATCCACACCGCGGGATTGAAACCATCACCTATGTTTTGACGGGCAACGTGACCCATAAGGACAGTCTTGGGAATGAGGGTAATCTGGGTCCGGGGGCGGTGCAATGGATGACGGCAGGCTCCGGGATTATGCATCAGGAGATGCCGCAAGGGAACGCGCAGGGGCAGATGCACGGGTTTCAGCTCTGGGCCAATCTGCCGGCAGATTTGAAAATGACCGCGCCGCGTTATCAGGATATTGCGGGTCATGATTTGCCTGAAATCATTGATGATGACGGCACACAGGTGCGCATCATCATCGGTGAATTCTGGGGCAAGCGCAGCCCTGTGGAGGGCATCGCGTCGGACCCGCAATATCTGGATATATTCGTGCCGGCGGGCATAAAGAAAACCTTCAAGGTCGACACCTATCGCCATGCTTTTGCGTATGTTTTTGACGGGTCGGGTCAATTCGTTGATGCTGCGATCCCCAAAGGTGTGCTGACCGAAAAAGAAGTCATGGGGCAAGAGTTGAACATCCGCGATATGTCAGGGGATCGCACCTTGGTCCAGTTTGGCACAGGGGATGAGGTCACGGTGCAAGCGGGGCCACAGGGCATCCGGTTTTTGCTGATTTCAGGCGCGCCGCTGAACGAACCGATCGCCTGGCACGGGCCGATTGTGATGAACACCCGCGAAGAACTTAAGCAAGCTGTCAGTGACTTGAACAACGGCACATTTATCAAGCCAGCACATTAGGAGCGGATCATGGGATTGCTACAGGACGGAAAATGGGTCGACCAATGGTATGACACCAAATCAACGGGCGGCCATTTCAAGCGCAAAGACGCAGCGTTTCGCAACTGGATCACGGCGGATGGCACCGCTGGTCCAAGCGGTGTGGGTGGGTTTATGGCCGCGCCAGATCGCTATCATCTTTACGTTTCTCACGCGTGTCCTTGGGCGCATCGGGCGATGATTTTTCGCACGCTCAAAGGGCTTGAGGATATGATCCCTGTTTCAGTGGTGAACTGGTACATGCGCGATGATGGCTGGACCTTTGAGGACGGCGACGGTGTTGTCGCTGATCCGGTCAACGGGGCGAAGTTCATGCACCAAATTTATACCGCGGCGGATGCGCATTACAGCGGTCGCGTGACGGTGCCAGTGCTTTGGGACAAGCAACAACAGACCATCGTCAGCAATGAATCCTCGGAGATCATCCGCATGTTCAATTCAGCCTTTGACGGGGTTGGAGCGTGGGCTGGCGACTACTACCCATTGGAATTGCGCGCGGATATAGATGCGATCAACGAGCGGATCTATCACACTTTGAACAACGGGGTTTACAAATCCGGGTTTGCCACCAGTCAAGCGGCCTATGAAGAGGCGGTGGTGCCCCTATTTGATACACTCGACTGGTTGGAAGCTATTTTGGCGCAGAACCGCTACCTGACAGGCTCCGTTTTGACCGAGGCGGATTGGCGATTGTTCACCACATTGGTGCGCTTTGATCCGGTTTATGTCGGGCATTTCAAATGCAACCTGAAGCGCATTGTCGACTATCCCAACCTGTCAAACTACCTGCGCGATTTGTATCAACATGAAGGCGTCGCCCAGACCGTTCACATGGACCACATCAAGCATCATTATTACGTCAGTCATGACACGGTGAACCCGTCAGGCGTGGTGCCACTTGGCCCCGAGATGGATTTGGCAGCGCCGCACGATCGCGCCTCGTAATCAAGCAGGTTAATCGCTGAGGGCCAGTTTGAGGCCCAAAAACCCGAAGGTTCCGGCAAAGGCGCGTTTTATCCACGCCATAACAGCAGGGCGCGAGATCACGTAGTCGCGCGCCATTGAGGCCATAGCGCCATAACCGATGAACACTACAAAGGTCAAAACCATGAACACGGCGGCCAGCATAATCAGCGAATTTGTTGCGCCCGCCGCGTCGGGGGACACAAACTGCGGCAGGAACGCCAAAAAGAACAGCGACAGTTTCGGGTTCAGTACGTTCAACAACATGCCGTTCAGGGCAATCCGCAGGGCGCTGGCGCTGGATTTGTCTTCGGACACAGCCATCGTGTCTTTGTCCTTCAGAATGCTCCACGCCATGAAGAACAGATAGGCCACGCCAAGGTATTTGATGATCTGAAAGGCCAAGGCGCTGGTGTGCAGCATCACCGCCAGCCCGATGATGCTGGCAATTGCGGCTGGAAGAATGCCCAAAGTACAGCCAAAGGCTGCGGCAACGCTGGCGCGAAAGCCTTTGCCAAGACCGATGGTCAACGTATAAAGCACGCCAGTTCCGGGCAGCAAAACCACCACGATTGAGGTGAGTAAAAATTCCAGGCTCATTGCGTACTCTCCTTTATTGAATAGGTTCCAGCACCGTCACGCCTGTCGCAGCAGCTCGAGCCAGTTCTGGGTCAAGCGACATCGGGATATATTCGCCGCGCCGCCAAAGTTCACCCAGATTGTCATAAAAGCGCGACAGTGGGTGGCCCGATTGTCCCGTCGAGATCACAAAGACGGAACTGTCGGGGTCGGCAAAGTCATAGACGCCGCGAAAACCGGCCCCATGCACATTGTCAAAGGGGCGCGGTCCCGTGCCACGGGTGCGGCCACGTTGCAGGGTGTTGTCGCCGCCCGAGGTGGATTGGTGGATGTTGACGAACCATTTCAGGATCGGGACGTCGCCCAACACCTGATGGTCATGGGTCGCCTGATGTGCATCCCCCCAACGCAGCGCTTCAAGGGCACCACCGTGGTTTTCGTCGATCCATAAAAGCGCATCATCCAAGGCACGCCGCGAGATATCGGTACAGCTCTCGATTGCGGCTGATTGCAACACGTCACACCAG
>DEIK01000047.1:0-9946 GCA_002352425.1 Rhodobacteraceae bacterium UBA2776 | reverse complement strand
TGGCCAGCGGCCCCATTTCGTCCTGAATTAGGCGGTCTTGCAGGGCACGCAGCCAAGCGGCGTAGATCAGTGGTTCGGGCAGGTGTTCATTCATTTCACCATTCCAGTTGGCCAACAAATCCAGCGCCTGTTGGCGGCGATGTGCTGTGGTGCCTTCGGGTGCGGCTTCACCTGTGAACCACAGATCTGCCGCGATCAGCGGCAGCAGGGCGCGCGCCGTATAGCTGACGGTGTCGAGCTGTGCTTCGATAAAGCTTTCGCGGGTGTGGACTTCGCGGCTTTGCATCAGGCGTTTCCAGCGCAGAATACGTTGCGTGTCCCCCCAGACGAAACTGACGTGGCGTGGAAAGGCGCGGTTGATCATTTTGTTGTTGGTGTTGCCGATGATGCCGCCAATGGGGTTGCGAAATTCGGGGTTGTCGCCATAGTCACTGCGCCCTTGCCAACGGTTTTCGACCCGCCAGCCTTGGGACGGGATGCGCCCTTGGGTCTGGTGGTTCGGGTTGCGATTGGGGATTGCGCCGATGGTTTTCATCGCGATCGTATCGCCATCCGCCAAGGTCAGGTTCATCGCAGGCGCAAGGAACCCTTGGGCATTGGTGATGGCTTGCGGGATGGTGCGCGATTGCATCAACCCGACCATGGACGACATCGAGGTGTCAGACGGGCTAAGCGCGGTCCATGCCACCGTGGCGACGTGACCCGAGGGGGTGATGCTGCCCAATTCATAGTGATCGGCGGGCAGCACTGGGCCGTTGTCGCTCCATTGCAGTTTGATGGTGACGGGCAGCTCGTCTTTGATCTGAATAATGGAATCGCGGGTAACGAAGGGCTTAAAACCCGTGGCGGTTCTATATTCGTCGGGGTTTTGCGGATTTACTTGCTCGATATAGATGTCTTGGTCATCGACATAGGCGGCTGTAACACCCCAGCCCAGATAGTCGCTGCGCCCCGTCAGGATGGCGGGTACTCCGGGAATGGTGCCGCCAATGATACCGCCTTGGGCCAGCTCCAGACGGGCCAGATACCAGATGGCAGGTGCGGAAAATCCCAAGTGTGGATCATTGGCCAGCAGGGTGCCACCGGCGGCTGAACGGGACGGGGCGGCGGCCCATGCGTTGGAGGCACCGGCAAAGGCGCGGGGTTTGAAGGGGGATAGGATGTCGCGATTGGCGGGTTGGCTGACCGCATATCTGGGCAGGTCGGGAAACAGGCTGGCATATTTGGGCAGGGCGGCGATGGCGCTGCCCGGCGAGACGGGCAGGATATCGAGCAGGCGCTCACTGGGCAACACAAGGGAGGACTGCGCGCGCAGGACTTCGTGTTCCAACTGGCCGGACATTTGCAGGGCCATCAGCTTGATAATCGCAATTGAATCTGCGGGCTGCCACGGGGATATCTGGTTGCTAAATAGGAAAAACTCCGGCGCCCCTCGGCCCAATGCGCCTTTGTTGATTTCGGTCAGCCATGCGTTCACACCTTTGGAATAGGCCTCTAGGATGCTCTGGGTCTGGGTGTTCTGGGCTTTGACCGAGCTGACGGCCAAATTGTAAAGATCAAGGCGGCGCATCAATTTGTCGATTTTGAGGGTGCGGGGACCGAATTGCTCGGACAGGCGCCCCTGCGCGGTGCGCCGCAGCATGCTCATCTGCCACAAACGGTCTTGGGCGTGGGCAAAGCCAAGGGCAAAATAGACGTCCGTATCGGTGCCGGCAAAAATATGCGGCACGTCAGCGTTGTCGCGCACGATCTCGACGGGGGTGTTGATGCCTGCCACTTGATGGGTTGCGTCGTAATCCACCAAGGAGCGCGAGGCGAGGTAATAGACCAAAAAACCAGCCAGCAGCGCCAATGCAAAAAGTCCGACGAATATCCGTGTTAGCCATCGAAATGCTTTTGCCATGCGATTATCCTGTTCTTGACGCAGCCTGTTGTGGGGTCAATACAGGCTGCAAGCTGGCATGACAATAAAGGGAAACAAGCAATGGCAAAAGTCGCATTTTTAGGTCTGGGCGTAATGGGGTATCCGATGGCGGGGCATTTGGTGGCCGCAGGGCACGAGGTTTGTGTCTATAACCGCACCGCGACCAAAGCCGAGGCTTGGGCCAAGGCACATGGTGGCACAATGGCCACCACACCGCGCGCGGCGGCTGAAGGCTGTGATTTTGTGATGTCTTGCGTTGGCAATGACGATGATTTGCGCGGCATTTGTGTCGGGGATGACGGTGCGTTTGCGGGCATGGCCAAGGGGACGGTGTTTGTCGATCACACCACCGTTTCGGCCAAGGTGACGCGCGAATTGTCGGCGCTGGGGCTGGAGTCTGGCATTGATTTTGTCGATGCGCCGATTTCTGGTGGGCAAGCCGGGGCTGAAAACGGGGTTTTGTCTGTGATGTGTGGTGGTGATCAGACGGCTTACGATAGGGCCGAACCTGTGATCGACGCCTATGCCCGCACCTGTCGGCGGTTGGGCGACAGCGGTGCTGGACAATTGACCAAGATGGTGAACCAGATCTGCATCGCAGGCTTGGTGCAGGGTCTATCCGAGGGGCTGCATTTCGCCGAGAAGGCCGGTTTGGACGGGCGGGCCGTGGTTGATGTGATTTCAGGCGGTGCGGCTGGCAGTTGGCAGATGCAAAACCGTTATGAAACCATGATTGATGATGAATTCGAACATGGGTTTGCGGTGGATTGGATGCGCAAGGATCTGGGCATTTGTCTGGACACAGCGGATGAAAATGGCGCAAGTCTACCGATCACCGCCCTGGTGGATCAGTTTTACAAAGATGTACAAAAGCTGGGCGGGGCGCGTTGGGACACGTCGAGCCTGATCAAACGGTTGCGGGCGATGGGGTGATGCTCAGCGTTGGTTTTTGAGCCGGTGGAAAATTAAGGCTTTCCTGTAAGTCAATGTTATTGCTTTCAGAAACCCATTCGTTAATAGAACCACTATTCCGGAATAGTGGTTCTATTAATTTACAACAAATGCTGCCGAAAAAACGACCCAACCTAGCCTAAAACTTTATGCAAACTTATGGAATGATCCGGGTGTATTTCGTGCCTTCCAGCGTGGCGCCGACCAGCAATCCAGCCTGGCCGTAAATCACCGCAATCACGGGGGCCAGCGCGGTGGTGGTTTCAGCGCTTACATTGCCGCCCTTGTCGCTGAGGGCGTATTCCAGATCAGCGCCTGCGGCCCAACCTGATGCACCGCGAAATTCCTGCAGTGCTTGTGGTGTCATGAAATACAAAACATGCGAGAATTGCTGGGCGCCGATTTGCAAACCAACACTGGCTGCGGCCGAGGAATAGTAGTCAACCGTCACATCATTCACCCGCAATGCGCCGCGCCCGAATGCGCCGCCAACGCCGAATCCTGCTTTGGTGATCAATGGCATGACCAGCATCCCGACCGATTTTGCCTTTAGGTCCAGCGTGGCCGGATAACGGCTGTGTAGACCTGCAAGGCTGGAGTCAACACGGGCGTCGATTTTAGCCGCTCCGCTGCCGCCGATACCGTTGCCGCAGGCCGCTGTCGTGCTGGCCAATGCGCCAGTTACGAATAAACGCCGTGAAATAATCTGGGAATGTTTGCTCATGGGGTGCCCTTGTGTTTGTGCCTGTAAATCAGTCTGCCTGACTGTTCGCCGACCTTATTTGGTCGATCCTGCGACAACTATAGGGGATGCGGGCAGGGGTGTCATCAAGTGTTGTTGTTTTGGGCAATACTTTGCGCAATACCGCCTAGCCATTCAAAGCGCGAGCCACCCGTGGTGCAAAATAGGTCAGCACGCCATCACAACCTGCGCGCCGGAATGCCATCAAGCTCTCTAACATCACCGCATCACCATTGATCCAGCCGTTGTCGGCCGCCGCCATGATCATCGCGTATTCGCCCGAGACCTGATAGGCGAACGTCGGTACGCCAAACTGGGTTTTCACACGGTGGCAAATGTCCAAATAGGCCATGCCGGGTTTGACCATCACCATATCAGCGCCCTCGGTCAGATCACGCGCTACCAGTCGCAGCGCCTCATCCGAATTGGCCGGATTCATCTGATAGGTTTTCTTGTCACCTTTCAGCGCGCCCGAGGCGCCGACCGCATCGCGAAACGGGCCGTAAAACGCACTGGCGTATTTGGCTGAATAAGACAGGATGGCAACATCTTGATGCCCCTCGGCCTCAAGGGTCGTGCGCATCGCGCCAATCCGCCCGTCCATCATATCGCTTGGCCCCAATATGTCAGCGCCCGCCACCGCCTGTGCCAGCGCCACTTTCACCAAGGCGTCAACGGTTTCGTCATTGACGATCACGCCATCTTTCACGATGCCGTCGTGGCCCTGGGCATTATAGGGGTCCAGCGCGATGTCGGTCATCACGGCAACTTCGGGCACCGCATCTTTAACGGCGGCGATCGCGCGGTTTGACAGGTTGTCGGCGCTCCAGGCTTCGCGGCAACAATCGGTTTTCAGGGCAGGGTCGGTGTAGGGGAAAATGCAGATCGCCGGAATGCCCAGATTACGCGCTTCACGCGCGGCCTCTACCAGTTGGTCAATCGACAGGCGCTCAACCCCGGGCATCGAGGCGACGGGTTGGCGCACCGCCGTGCCCTCGACCACAAACATTGGCCAGATCAGATCATTCACCGACAGCGCATTTTGTTGGCACAGCGCCCTGATAGCGCCAGAGCTGCGGGTGCGACGTAAACGGGTGGCTGGAAAACGGGCTTGGATCGGTTGCATATTTACACTTTCTGATAGGTTCCCTACTGGATACATGGATTTTCCACCATCTCAAGGGTAGGAATTGGCGCAGGGCACAGATAATGTCACGAAAAGCCGAGAACAATTAAGGACGATTCCGTGGATTGGTATGAAATAGTGCTTGAAGTGATCGATATGCGGTCCTTCTCGAACCTCTGGTTTTGGATCGCTTTGGCGGTGCTTTGGTCGACCACCAGCCATTGGGTGCTGGGGGTGCCTTATGACATGGTGCTGCGGGCGCGGCGTCACGGTGGACAGTCCCAAGTTGATTTGGAAACCTTGGTGCGGATCAACACGAACCGTTTGTTGCATATTGGTCGGGTGTCTGGACTGTGGCTGCTGGGCTTTACTTGTTTTGCCCTGACGGGACTTGGCATTTTGGGGTTTTACTACGGTGTTGAATTTGCCCAAGCCTTGTTTCTATTGGCCTTCCCGATGACCTTTGTTGGCATGTTGTCGCTGTCGACTGCAGGGTTGATTGATGCGGATGAACCCTCCGAAGATTTGCTGTTTCGCCGCCTTCGTAAGCACAGAACTATCACACAAGTCATTGGAATGACGTCTATTTTTGTGACAGCGTTGTTTGGGATGTATCAAAATCTGTCAATCGGCGCGCTTGGCCACTAGGCAGCGCGTGTTAGGAAAATTGATCTATGGTCCAGTCCAATCACATAACCTTTGGCGGTGCGCCCGAGGGGTTTGATGCGTATATTTTGGCGCAAGAACTGGCCAAAACCAACAAGCCCGTTGTACATATTGCCCGCGATGACAAGCGGCTGGCGGCGATGCGATCGGCGTTGAAATTCTACGCGCCAGACGCGGTGGTGCTGCATTTTCCATCTTGGGATTGTTTGCCGTTTGACCGCAGCTCGCCAAATCCGGACGTTTCAGCGGCCCGTATGGCGACGCTTGCGGGGTTAGCCCACGGCATGCCGGTTCCGTTTATCCTACTGACCACCCTTAGCGCGGCCACCCAATTTGTGCCAGCCCGCGAGGTGCTGAAAAAATCGGCGTTTCGCGCCGATGTGGGCGAGCGCATTAATGAAGAAGCCTTGCGCGGTTTTTTGTCGCGGATGGGGTTTGTGAACACACCGACCGTGATGGAGCCGGGTGATTTCGCCATTCGTGGTGGCATCATCGACATTTTCCCGCCCGTGACGGCGGGGGGCAATGGCGGGCCGGTGCGGCTGGATCTGTTTGGCGATATTCTGGACGGCGCGCGGCACTTTGACCCCGCCACCCAGCGCACCACTGAAAAACTGACCAGCATCGAGTTGGCACCGGTTTCCGAAATCATCATGGACGAGGCGGCAATCACACGGTTTCGCCAGAGTTACCGCATCGAGTTTGGCGCGGCGGGATCGGATGATCCGCTGTATGAGGCGATCAGTGCGGGGCGTAAACATCAAGGGGCGGAACATTGGCTGCCGTATTTTCATGAAAAACTGGAAACCTTGTTTGATTATTTGCCCGGCGCTAGCATCGTTTTGGACGATCAAACCACGGCGTCGCGGCTGTCACGCTGGGAGGCCATCGAGGATCAGTTCGAGACCCGTCGCGAAGCGATGTCAACCAAGAACCGGATGGATTCAGTTTATAAACCCTGTCCGGCGGATTTGCTTTACCTGAATGACGCAGCTTTTACAGCGGCCATCCTGTCGCATCGTGTGATCCAGTTGAATCCAATGCCGCAAAGCACCGGCCTGAATGTGATGGATGGTGGCGGTCGGATCGGGCGCAACTTTTCACCCGAACGTCAATTGCAGGACGTCAATCTTTTCAAAGAGTTGTCGAATCATATTGATGCAAAAAAGCCGGACGGACCGGTCGTTGTAGCCAGCTATTCCGAAGGGGCGCGGGAACGTCTTGCGGGCCTGCTTGAGGACGAGGGTCAGGTTGGATTGCGCCAAGTCAAGGACGTGCGCGAGGTTGCGGATGGCATCAATCTGGTGGTTTGGGGCTTGGAACACGGGTTCACCGGCAATGGGGTGACGGTGATTTCCGAGCAAGACGTTTTGGGCGATCGTTTGATCCGCGCGCCACGTCGTAAACGGCGGGCCGAGAATTTCCTGACCGAGACCCAAGGGCTGTCTGTTGGGGATCTGATTGTGCATGTCGACCACGGGGTCGGGATCTATAAGGGACTGGAAACCATCACCGCGATGGGGGCCGCGCATGAATGCATTGCGTTGGAATATGCGGGCGGGGATCGTCTGTTCCTACCGGTCGAGAACATTGAATTGCTGTCGAAGTTTGGCCATGAGACGGGCCTGTTGGACAAGCTGGGCGGTGGAGCATGGCAGGCCAAAAAGGCCAAGCTGAAGGAACGCATCCGCGAGGTAGCCGAAAAACTGATCCGGCTGGCGGCGGAACGCGCCCTGCGCACGGCCACTGTGATGCAGGCCGAACATCATGCCTGGGAGGCTTTTTCGGCACGGTTTCCCTATCAGGAAACCGACGACCAGCTCTCTGCCATCGAGGATGTGCTGGAGGATATGGCATCTGGCCATCCGATGGATCGTTTGGTTTGCGGCGATGTTGGCTTTGGGAAAACCGAGGTTGCGATGCGTGCGGCTTTTGTGGCCGCCATGTCTGGCCAACAGGTTGCGGTGATCGCGCCGACCACGTTGTTGGCCCGCCAGCATTATAATTCATTCGCCGAACGGTTCCGTGGCTTTCCGATCACCGTTGGCCAGTTGTCGCGTTTCGTCAGCACCCGTGACGCCAACCTAACCCGCGAGGGCATGACAAAAGGCACTGTGGACATCGTGATTGGCACCCATGCTTTGTTGGCGAAATCGGTGAAGTTCGACAATCTTGGCCTACTGGTGATTGACGAAGAACAACGGTTTGGAGTTAGCCATAAGGAGCGACTTAAAGAGATGCGCAGTGATGTGCATGTTTTGACGCTGACCGCCACACCGATCCCGCGCACCTTGCAGATGTCGCTATCCGGCGTGCGTGATCTGTCGATCATCGGCACCCCGCCGGTCGATCGTTTGGCGATCCGCACCTATGTTTCCGAGTTCGACGGGGTCACGCTGCGCGAGGGTCTGTTGCGTGAACATTATCGCGGGGGGCAATCGTTTTACGTGGTGCCACGGATCAAGGATTTGCCCGAGGTTGAGGCATTTTTGCAGGATCACGTGCCAGAGATCAGCTATGTGGTGGCGCATGGTCAAATGGCGGCGGGCGAGTTGGACGACCGCATGAATGCGTTTTATGACGGTAAATACGACGTGCTGTTGGCCACCACGATTGTGGAATCCGGCCTGGATATACCAACCGCCAACACTATGGTGGTGCATCGCGCTGACATGTTTGGTTTGGCGCAGCTCTATCAAATCAGGGGCAGGGTCGGGCGCTCGAAAACCCGTGCTTACGCCTATATGACAACTAAACCGCGAAGCCCCATCACCGCCACGGCGCAAAAGCGGTTGCGGGTGTTGGCGAGTTTGGATTCACTGGGAGCCGGGTTTACGCTGGCGTCACAGGATCTGGATATTCGCGGCGCTGGCAACCTGTTGGGCGAGGAGCAATCCGGCCAGATGCGCGAGGTCGGGTATGAGCTGTATCAACAGATGCTGGAAGAGGCGATTGGCAAGATCAAATCAGGCGAGATTGGTATGCCGGATGCGGGGGGCAAATGGGCGCCTGTGATCAACCTGGGCGTGCCTGTGTTAATCCCTGACGCCTATGTGCCGGACCTTGATGTGCGTTTGGGGCTGTATCGTCGCCTGTCGACCTTGCAGACCAAGGTCGAACTGGAAGGCTTCGCCGCTGAGCTGATTGACCGTTTTGGCAAGCTGCCAAAAGAGGTGAACTCGCTGCTACTGGTGGTGCGGATCAAAGGCATGTGCAAACGGGCTGGTATTGCGCGTTTGGATGCGGGGCCAAAGGGCGCCGTGATCCAGTTTCACAACGACAAATTTGCCTCGCCAGCGGGGTTGGTTGAATACATCAATGATCAACGCGGCATGGCCAAGGTGAAAGGCACCAAAATCATCATTCGGCGCGATTGGACCAAGGCGGCGGACAAGGTCAAAGGCGCCTATGCTATTGCCACTGATCTGGCACAAAAGGTGATTGCCGAGAAGAAGGCCAAGAAAGCGACTTAGGTATTTTCGCTGGACGTGCTGGCAGGCTCATGCCGGATGAATTGCATCACCCCCATCGCGATGACCACGCAACAAAATGTTCCGAAAACCATTGGCAGGGGCGAGCCATTAAAGGTCAAACCGATTGGGGCGGCAATGGCAACTGCCAGCACCGTGGACAACGAGCTGGCAATGGATGTGGCCATGCCTGCTATATGTCCCATTGGCTCAAGCGCAATTGCGTTTAAATTGCCCAAAGTCATACCGACCATATAAAATATAGAAGTCATCCAGATCAGGAACCCCGTGAAATAAGCCCATTCTGGCAAGATATTTGTCATTAGCAAAACAACAAACATGCCCGACAAGATGATCTGCACAAATAGCGTGATACGGATCAACATCCGCATTCCGACCTTTACAACGAAAGTGGCATTTAGGATGTTCGCACCGGTTGAAAGCAAGGCGAGCCCCCCAAACCATAGTGGAAAATTTTCACCTTGATCAAAAGTGACGTCAAAAACCTGTTGCACCGTAGACAACATGGCAAACAAGCAGCCTAAGACCAGCGTTTGGACAAAAATTGTGATGCGCATGATCCTGTTTGATAACACCTCAACAACACCTGCCCATAGAGCTTTGAGGCGAAAGGGACGACGCGATTGAGGGGCTAGTGTTTCAGGTTGGCGCAAGGCAAACCATGCGCCGTTGACGAGTGCAAAAACCACGAATGCGCCAAACATTCCGCGCCAGCCAACGAACGTAATGATCACTGCCCCTACGCTGGGTGCGAAGGCTGGTACCAATGTGAAAACCATCATGACAAAGGACATCAATTGCGCCATTTGGCGGCCCGAATACTGGTCCCGGATCACAACCAGTGCCACCACCCGTGGTCCAGCGGCCCCGATGCCTTGCAACACGCGAGCGGCCAGTACCATCTCAAGTGATCCGGCCATCATCGCAAATATCGAGGCCAAGATGTAAATCACAAAG
The DNA here is from genome assembly GCA_002352425.1 of Rhodobacteraceae bacterium UBA2776. Taxonomy (GTDB): domain Bacteria; phylum Pseudomonadota; class Alphaproteobacteria; order Rhodobacterales; family Rhodobacteraceae; genus Profundibacter. Next base: position 89 of record DEIK01000047.1, on the reverse strand, counting down.
CCCCCCAACAGAACACGTCGTCGCCCAAAGGCGTCTGACAACGGGCCTGTAAAGAATGTCCCGAACCCCATGCCCAAAACAAAGCTGGT
>DEIK01000037.1:9086-35080 GCA_002352425.1 Rhodobacteraceae bacterium UBA2776 | reverse complement strand
CCAGACGGTTTTCAGGTCGGGAAACGCCTCCAACGCGGCTTCGACAATCGGCGTCACATGTTCCGAGCGCCGGAATATATCGACCATATCGACAGGCCGATCAATCGCGGCCAGATCGTGCATGATTTCTTGCCCAAACAGCATTTTACCTGCATGGCCCGGGTTCACCGGAATAACCGTATACCCCTTCATCGACAAATAGCGCGCCACGAAATAGCTGGGGCGCACGGGGTTCATGGAAACGCCGACACAGGCGATCACCTTGGCGTCGGTCAGGATGCGTTTGAGCGTGTCATCGGAATAAGTCATGGGGGGACATTACTGTCTGGGAATGAACATGCAAGAGGCGTCCCAATGATATGAGAGCCGCCTCCCCCCAAGGGGGCATGAAAGCCATCGAAAGGTGCCTGATGCAAATCAAAAGAAAAAGGCGCCCGATCCCGTAGGAGGAGGATGGGCGCCAGTTGCGGAACGAGGGACAGATTCATCGGTGCGCGCGTTCCGGGCGCTGCACCTGTACCCTAAGAGGTAATCTTCTTTGAGCCATTTTCCAGAGCCGGTAATAAACTTGTGATCAGCCGCGTGAGGCGTAAAGCGCCACAGCCGCCGCATTGGACACGTTCAACGAGCCAAATTCACCCGCAGAATCAATCCGCACCAGTTGATCACAGGTCTCGCGGGTTTTTTCGCGCAAACCCGGCCCTTCGGCCCCCAAAACCAGTGCCACCGGACGATCCGCGCGGCCCTCGACAGCCTCGGCAACCGTCATATCGGCCTCGCCATCCAGACCCAGCATCAGATAACCCATAGATTTGAGCGTCTCCATCGCATCGGCCAAGTTCTTGATCCGCAAATATGGTTGGCGCTCCAACGCACCAGAGGCCGTTTTGGCCAAGGCCCCTGTTTCAGGCGCAGCATGGCGTTGCGGGGCAATGACGGCACGCGCCCCGAACACTTCGGCCGAACGCAAGATCGCGCCCACATTATGTGGATCGGTCACACGGTCCAGCAACACAACGCGGGGCACTTGGCCATCCGCCGCCATGCAGCATTCTTCGATCGGACCCCAGTCCAGTTGCTTGACCTCAAGGGCCGCGCCCTGATGCACGGATTGAGGCTCAAGTGGGGCTGCAAATTTGCGCGGATCGGACATTTCGGCTTCCATCCCGCTCATCGCGATGTCTTCGGCCAGCTTGTTATGGGCGTTTTGAGTGACGATCAGGCGCAGTTTTGTGCGGTTCGGATTACGCAAGGCGTCACGCACAGTGTGCAGCCCGAACAACCAGACGGTTTCCGCCGCAGAAGCCCGCCTGCCCTGTTCTTTTTCAATCACCCACTTTGGTTTTTTCATCGCCTTAAGACCCTTGAATTTGTGCAGATTTGACAATGCGCCACTGTGCATCCTGACACAAGGCGAATATCGGGCAGTTTTACGCTTGACGGGTCAGCGGCGCACGGGTATCCACCCCCAGTGTTGGGCGATAGGCCGCAAGGTGTGGCAGGGGACTGTAACTCCCTCGAGGCGACTCACGCCTGGTTCGATTCCAGGATCGCCCACCATTTTTTCAAAGCGTTTTTCACCAAAACGGGCAATAGCCCCGCGTTGAAACCTGTGCCAATCTCTTAGGCGCGTTGATCGCCAAACAATCCCGTCAGAAGCTCATGATTTGACATCAAGTTTTCGGACAGCCCCAAGGGTGCAACGACCAAAGGCATCACAGAAGCCCCGTGATGCCTTTGGCCATTCAACTTTTCGCAACTTAATGCGCAGGACGGATAACCCACTGCTGTGTCGCGTTGTTCTGCGCATTGCGGGTCACAATAGAATGGTCATTTTGACCATCGACATAGGCATCCAGATATTTGCCTGTGCTGCGCTGCTGAATAGTAAATAGGTCTGTGCCGACCCTTTTGATAATCCAGTTTTGCGCCTGCGAGCTGGTCGCATCGCGCGTCACCACATCGTTGTCATTTTTACCGGCATAGGCATCCAAGCTCATTCCGCTGAATTTTTGGCGCAGGGTGTGCACCCCATTGCCAAGATCCACAATCACCCAGATTTGTGCTGCGTTACGGCTGGCGGTACGGGTGGCGGCTGTGTTGTTATGGCTGCCGACATAAGCATCCATATAACGCATATTGTGTTTTTGCTGGATGGTGAATTCACCCAAAAGGGAGACTTTTGCTGCGGGGCGAAGTGGCGTCAGCGGGGTAATCTTCCAGCGTTGGGTTGCGTTGTTTTGCGCGGTGCGGGTGACGGCCGAATTGTCGTTTGTCCCTTCATGCGCATCTAAAAACCGCCCGTTGATCTTTTGCTGGATGGTCACGCTGTTGCCGCCAGAATCTTTCAACGTCCATATCTGAGAATCGTTGTTTTCTTTGTTGCGGGTCATCGCCGAAAAATCATGGGCACTGTCAAAGTGAGCATCCAAAAAGCGGCCATTGTTTTTTTGCTGGATCATATAGTCGCTGCCCCCCACATGGATGAAGGTCCAAACACGGGTGGCGTTGCCTTTGGCGTTACGGGTCACGGCGCTGTTGTCCTTGCGGCCCTGATGCGCGTCCAGAAAACGCCCGTTGCTGCTTTGTTGGATCGTGTAGTCGCCCGATAGGAAGGTATACATCGGGCTGGCCGTGGCGGGGGTTGTGAACAGCCCCGCTGCGATAACAAGCCCTGCGGCTTTGACCGTCCGTGTAAGATCTGAAAAGAATGATGTGCGTTTCATTTTGTAGATTCCTGAATACTGATTTTAAAAAGGTTTGATGTAATCTTAGTTGCCTACCACATTTCGCATGATCAACGTAGCCCCTAATGGCTTTGCGCCGGTGCCAACCGTGGTGTTTGTGTCTGGCTGCATAATCATGGTGCCCCCGCTTTGCAGAACAGGTTTGCTAAACCTTTTACCTGTCGGGCGACCTTCGGTCCAACAGGCGTCAGGTGACCCGTTCGGACCCGAACATTCGGTGGTTTTTCCGGTCTTGGGGTTGTGGCAATGATTGTCCCCGTTTGATGACGTCGTCACCTTACCGCCATCCAAAAAACACACACCCAACATGTGACCACCATCGACAATCATAGGGTCACTACCATTACCCCCAGCATGCGAGACAGTCGCTGTGGGTATCGTCAGCATGGCGCCTGTTACAAGAATGGCGCTGGCGTTGCTAAGAGCTTTGAAAATACTGATGGTCATATCGGTTCTCCGTTTAAGGTTTGTGGCGGTCTAAATATTAGGTCCGGCCTGTGTGGGTTAATGCGTGAATGCATCGTGATAATTTCGATGTCCCAACATGCCGCCAGACCCAAAAGTTAAACAATATCAGCCCGGAGTTATCTCATATCATCGGGGGTGATATCCAATAACACATTGTTTTTACCAGGAAATAAATAGATCTTTTGCGCCCACGGCTTTTGCTGGTGTTTGAAAAGATGTCATAGGCGCCGTCGCACGAAAGCCCGTTCAAACGAACAGCACCCCGCCAATCCCCGAAACGGGCACGACAATCGGCGCGCCCGTTGCTTCAATCATAGTTTTACCGGATGAGAGCCGTTAAGGCATCAATATCTCTTTGCGTAGAAATTCCGCACGGTCCGTGCTGGCATCGTCATAGATCAACGTCACCGTTACACTGTTCACCGATCCCAAATCATAACTGACATAGGGCATATGAGTTTCCATTTTCATTGCGTTGGGTTGGGCCGTATCGGTATAGCATTCTTCAACCTCAAACACCTGCAAAGCGGCGTTATTCACGCTGAACTGGATTTCGTGCAACCCGCAGCGCCACGCGACCAGATGGGTGAAATACAACAAGTCCTTGCCGTCATATTCACGCAACGCCGCCCATGCGGTTTTGGTCGCGGTCAGGATCGGTTTGACCTCGGTGGCGGTGGTGAATTTTCCAGTTGGAGTTTGTGGTTCGGGTTGCCAATCGCGCGCGGTAGCCTCCGTTTCCGTATCAGAATCAGTAACAACAGCACTGCCCTCGGACACGAGCTGCGGCCCAGCCCCCAGTCCAACCCCGATGACGATGGTAAACCCCAAAACAATATGGAACATCCTGCTCTCCCGCTGTAGAAATCCTAGCTTTTCACAATATCTTAAAGAAACCTGTGCAAAATCTTAACTATTCTCACGTTTTGAAACAATAACGCCTTTTGGCAGACATTGTTTCATCCTATAGTTTCAAAAAATAACCACAGGCATGTCTGATTATGGCGAAGAAGACCAAGAAACGTCAAGATTTCAATATCGTAATCGTCGCCCAGAACGGGCGGCTGCAATATGAGGCGGTGCTTTTTGCTGCGTCCTTGCGCCATTGCGACCCTAATTTCAAAGGGCGGCTGATCGTGGCCGAGCCACAGGCTGGCCCTCTATGGAACCGAGATCCACAGATCACCAACCAAGATGTGCGCGATTTGCTGGAACATTTAGGGGCCGAAATCATCCCGTTTAAGTCCAAGCATTTCGGCACCAGCTACCCGCATGGCAACAAGATCGAAGCCCTAATGGCGATGCCAAAAGGCGAGCCATTTGTGTTTTTCGACACCGACACGCTAATCACCGGACCGCTGTCCGAGGTCGCATTTGATTTTGATCACCCCGCCGCCTCGATGCGCCGCGAAGGCACATGGCCAACAGAAGAGCTGTATGGGCCAGGCTATAATGAGACATGGGGCGCGCTTTATGAGCGGTTCAAGCTGGATTTTGCCAGCTCGCTGGATCTGTCGCAGCCCGATGAATATTGGGAGCGTTATCTTTATTTTAATGCGGGCTGGTTTTTCTATCGCTGCCCGCATGAATTTGGCAAACGCTTTGCCGAATACGCCCTCGAAATTCGTGACAACACACCAGATGAACTGGTCTGCCAAGAACTGGACCCTTGGTTGGATCAGGTCGTCCTGCCCTTGGTGATCCACTCGTTTGGTGGCGGGCGACCTGGGCCGGAACTGGATGGATTAGACGGCGATGTCAGCTGTCACTACCGGTTATTGCCACTGCTATATGCCCGCGAGAATGATCATGTCGTGGAGGTGCTGGAAACCATCACCGCCCCCAACAAAATCAAAAAAGTCATCAAACAATATGACGCGATCAAGCGGATGATATTCCAGCGCCGCGGCCACAAGGTGCGCGAAATGTTCGATCGCGACAACCTGCCCAACATGGAAAAGAAGATCCGCAATCAGATCAAACGCGAAGGTTTCTGGATGCGTTGAGGCCAAAAAGTTTCCTGAATGTTGGAATAATGCTATTTGATAGTGACCGCCAAAGGAAAATCTGCCGGATCAACCGCCGTCATACAGCGCCGTCTACCGCAGAAAATCACCCCAAACCCTATCCAATTGGTCTTTAATGAGTTCTCAGAGTTTGCACCAAAGGCGCATTTATTTTGGTTGCGCCTGTCACAAACCAAAGCAAGGGAATTGAAATGTTTATATCAAAAATTTGGTTTTATTATGTGTCGGGCTGAGTGGCGTCATAAATCACAATTATTGTGATCTACATCAAAGCATTAAAACACATATTTAAGTATGATGATTTTAGGGAACGTCGACTCTATTACAGAGAAACCTCCGTAGTTCTCGACGACTTCTTTGACAACAGGGTTGGTGAACCTTCGCCCCTTAAAGGGTGTCAACAAAAGGAGTGAATACTATGACTAAATCCAGCAACTATATCCGCGTTACATTTGTTATCATGGCGATTTCTGCAATCTCGGCATGTGGGCTTGTTCGCGAAGGGGCGAATGTACGAGCCACACCAATGGTAAGTGACTATAATCCCGCCGGAAACGCCCATTAGCGCAGCCATACAAATGGTCCCTCTCCGCCTGTAGAACTTCCTCTTACAAACACCAGGCGGTGGGGGAAATCTGCGTCATTCACGCAGCAATCCAGCTATAATTTCCATATTATCCTCCCGATCCAAACTGCCGTTCTTTTCCCTTTGTCCATGTTGTCTGCGTCTTTGCTTTCCCCTAGGCTGGGCAAATATAGCAACAGGAGCACATCATGACGGGCACCCCCACACACGGCTTTGACACCTTGCAAATTCACGCAGGGGCCCGCCCCGACCCCGCCACGGGTGCGCGTCAGACACCGATTTACCAAACCACAGCCTATGTGTTTCGCGATGCCGATCACGCAGCAGCGCTGTTTAACCTGCAAGAGGTTGGCTATATCTATTCACGTCTAACCAACCCAACGGTTGCCGTGCTGCAAGAACGCATTGCCACGCTCGAGGGTGGCGCTGGCGCTGTCTGCTGCTCCTCTGGGCACGCAGCCCAGATCATGGCGCTGTTTCCCCTGATGTCACCCGGTATGAATGTGGTCGCCTCGACCCGCGCCTATGGCGGTACGATCACCCAGTTTAGCCAGACCATCAAACGCTTTGGCTGGTCCGCCAAATTTGTTGATTTCGATGATGAAGCCGCAGTCGCCGCCGCCATTGATGAAAACACCCGCGCTGTGTTTTGTGAAAGCATCGCCAATCCCGGTGGCTATATCACCGATCTGGACGCGATATCTGCGATCACCGATGCAGCCCAGGTCCCGCTGATTGTAGATAACACAACCGCCACGCCATACCTGTGCCAACCCTTCAAACATGGGGCGGCATTGGTCGTGCATTCCACCACCAAATACCTGACCGGCAACGGCACTGTCACCGGCGGCTGTGTGGTTGATAGCGGTAATTTTGATTGGTCAGCGACGGATAAATTCCCGTCCCTTTCACAACCCGAACCCGCCTATCATGGGCTAAAGTTCCACGAAACATTCGGGCCACTGGCCTTTACGTTCCACGGCATCGCCATTGGTTTACGTGATCTGGGCATGACCCTGAACCCACAGGCCGCACATTACACGTTGATGGGGATCGAAACCCTATCGTTGCGCATGGAGCGCCACGTTGAAAACGCCAGGAAAGTCGCGGCTTGGCTGGAAACAGACCCACGGGTCGAGGCGGTAACCTACGCCGGCCTGCCCTCAAGCCCTTATCAAAAACGTGCCGAGCGGATTTGCCCAAAGGGCGCGGGTGGATTGTTCACGGTTGCGGTCAAAGGCGGCTATGACTCATGTGTTAAACTGGTGGAAAATCTGAACATTTTCAGCCATGTAGCAAACCTTGGTGATGCGCGCTCCTTGATCCTGCATCCGGCATCGACCACCCACCGTCAACTGACGCCAGAACAACAAGAGGCGGCTGGAGCGGCAGCCAATGTTGTGCGCATTTCGATTGGCATCGAAGACGCAAATGATCTAATCGCCGATCTGGATCAAGCCTTGGCAGCCGCTACGGCCTGACACCAAAAGCTCATCAATCCCTTGCGGGCTTTCTTCGCGAAAAGCGCCCGTAAGGGGGCGATGAGCTACTGTCTAATCGGCGATCGCATAGATCACTGAGACACTGGTCGCCACGCTCAGCTCGCCTTGCGACACCGGCACCGCACGGCTTTGCGCCATTTCAGCCCCCATCGCCATCATCACCGGACCGCCACCGTTTTGCGCAACCTCGCTGATGGTCAACACATCTCCCAGCGTCACACCTGCCGCCACCGCGTAAAGCTCGGCCTTGCGCCGTGCGTCGGCCACTGCCACCTTACGCGCCGCGTCTTGAACAGGTTGTGGCTCTTGCAAACCAAAGTGCAATCCGTTGAACCGGTTGGCCCCGCTTTGTACCACCGCATCCAAAACCTCGCCCAACACCGAAAGGTCACGCACCCGCACCGTCACTGTGTTCGAGGCCACGAACCCGCCAATTTTCTGGCCTTCCCCCCTGCTGGACGATTTGTTGTCCCAGCGCGGTGACAGCGACAGGTTGCTGGTCTGCACATCGCGCGCCTCAATCCCAGCCGCCTTTAGTTGCGCCATCACATCCGCCAACGTGGTCGAGTTAAGCGTCATCGCCCCTGCTCCCGTCTTGGCCTCACTAATAACCCCCATCGAAACCGTCGCCATATCCGGCACCGCTTCGACACTACCTTGCCCGACCACCGTTATCCGGCGCGTTCCTTCTTCGGCCATCGTCGGCGCAGCCATCACCAGCATCGTTGCAATCAAAGCGCACATAAACTGTCGCATTCCATATCCTTTCAAGGTTTCGAAACAAGCTTCCCCAGTATGACGCAGGCCACAAGCAAATCCTTGGGTCTATATCTTTCTTTCGGCGGAATATTGCTGTATTAATAAAATCAACAACGTAACACCTGATAATCATCAAACTTTATGTGCTAGATCAACAACATGAAGCCAAATTTCGCCCTCGACCTCAGCCATGATGGTATCGGCCTGCTCCACCGCGGAGCGGACGGCTGGCATAGTGTCGGTAACGTGTCGCTGGATGACCCTGAATTTAGCGAAAAATTAGGGTTCTTACGCCAAACCGCAGCAGCGTTGGAAAGCAGCGGCGTGACCACCAAGCTGGTGATCCCCAATTCGCAGATACGTTTCATCACAGCCGAGGCCCCCGGCCCAACGGATGCTGAACGCAATGAACAGGTGCGCGACGCCCTTGTCGGCACAACGCCCTACCCCATTGACGAACTGGCCTATGACTGGACCGAGAGCGACGGCGCTGTGCTTGTGGCCGCTGTGGCCCGCGAAACATTGGACGAAGCCGAGAGCTTTGCTGTTGAACACGGCTTTAACCCCGTGTCCTTTGTCGCCACCCCAAACCCAGGCACCTTTTCAACAGCCGAGCCGTTTTTCGGGGCCAGTGCGGCCAGCGAAACCTTGCTCGAGAGCGGCGTAAAGGTCGAACCGGATGTCAAAGCCGTACGGGTTTTAGGGCCCGCAGCGATCGCCGCCACTGAAACCCCAGCCGCCGACCCAACACCAGACCCGCACGCAACACTGGCACTGGAGGTGGATGCAGTCATCGCCGCGGAGGCCGTGTTGGAACTGGACGTGATCCCAGAACCAGAAACGACGCCGGAACCAGCGCCCGAGGATACAACTGAATCCGAACTGGAAATCACGCCGGAACCTGAAGCTGATGCCGTCTTTGAAGAAGGCATGGACAAGTCGGACAGCGACGCGCCACGCGACGAAATGGCGCACGAACCTGTACCAGATGAAGCGCCAACTCCGGATGAGGATTTGACCCTCGCGGGCGTTACCGCCGCAGAGTTGCCCGATTTGGACGACCAGCTGCCAGCCCCCCCTGCACCAGCCTTTTCAACCCGCCGCGCGACAAAAGACGCTGCAACTGAAGAAGAAGACGGTCAGGCCCTGCAACGGATTGAAAACATTGAATCCCGATTGGCGATTTTGCCAGAGGGCAGAGCCTCACGCGCGCCGAAATTGGCGGGTGTAAGCCGTGGGAGCGAAAAACCCGCCCCTGAGCCAATTGAGCGCACTCCACCGCCCCCTGTCGCCAAATCACCACCACAAACACAGACTAAACCACAGGCTAAATCACAGGCTAAATCACAGGCTAAACCCGCCAAGACCCCGCGCAACAACGCCAAGGTGATCCCGCCGTCGATTGCTGCTGTCCCACTGAGTTTGCCTGAATCCGCAACCCCCACTGCCTATCCGGAAACCGAGACCGAAGAACAGGCCATGACCGTGTTTGGCGCGCGCAAAAAACCTGCGCAAAGTGGCAAACCACGGTATCTAGGCCTGTCCTTGATGGTGGCGTTGTTGGCAATATTGGGTGGTGTCGTCTTGTGGTCGACATTTTTCCTCAACGACACAACAACAGACCGGCGCGATGAGCAAACCGAAAACCCGACCCTGGCGACCGGTACAAATGCAGTTAGCGACGCCGTTGCCATGTTGACCGAACCCTCAATTCAACGCGAAGCCGATGCCGGCGAAGTGCTTGCCCCTGCCCCGCTTGAGGCCGCCGAGATCGCACCCGTTGCCGAGCTGCAAGAACCCGAACCACAAACCCAACCCTTGATCAGCGCCAACACGCCGCTCACCCCGCAAGCCGCACAAACGGCCTATGAGGACACAGGCATTTGGCAATTGGCCCCACGCGCCCCAGGCCCGCTGCGCGAAGACGAAATCAACTCGCTTTATATAACCTCGGTCGACCCGCAAATTGCCTCTCAAGACGCGATCGCACTGCCTGAATTTTCCGGCTCAATCCGTGATACCGCCCTTGAGGTGCAAGGCTCGCCCGCCGCCCACAGCGCTGCATTCGTGTTGGATGAGCGCGGTTTGGTGATCCCCAGTGTCGACGGAACCTTAACGCCGGACGGCGTGATGGTGTTTGCTGGCGCGCCACCCGTTAAGCCCGGGGTGCGCGGCAATCGTGTGCCACAGGTCGTTGTGGTACCTGATCTGACAGTGGCAGGTTTTAGACCAAAACCACGTCCCACCGATTTGGTGCAGCAAACCGAAACGGCCCAAGAGACCGAACAATTGGGCGGTTATACCCGCGCGCAATTAGCCAGCCTGCGCCCAAAACCGCGCCCCTATGAGCTGCGCCCACCGCAAAACGAAGAGCCGCCCGCAACCGAAGAACCCGTGGTCGCAGAGGTCCCTGAAGCGTTACCTGACGCCGTGCCCGAAGTGGTCCCCGAAGGCCCTGTTTCGGCGCTCGCGGTGGTGTTGTCCAGCGCACCAAAGCATCGCCCGCGCGGCTTTGCCAAACTGGTCGAACGCAGCCGCGCCGCCGCCCCAACTGAGCGCGCCACAGCTGCCACCGCAGTACCACGCAACCAGACCGTACAACCCAGCGCACCCTCACGGGCCTCGGTGGCGCGACTGGCCACCACCAAAAATGCCATCAACCTAAGACGCACTTCATTGATCGGGGTCTACGGATCACCCAGCAAGCGCCGCGCCTTGGTGCGCCTGTCTAACGGGCGTTACGTTAAGGTGAAGGTTGGCGAACGGGTGGATGGCGGCAAGGTCGCCGCCATTGGCCAAAGCGAATTACGCTATATCAAAGGTGGCCGCACAGTCATCCTGCGCATGCCAAAGTCGTGACATAAAGGGTTAAATCCAGTAACGGCAACCCTATTCGGCCACCAACTCACCACTTTCGATCTGCTCGCGCTCAATCGATTCAAACAAGGCCTTGAAGTTCCCCTCGCCAAATCCATCATCCCCTTTGCGCTGGATGAATTCAAAGAAGATCGGCCCGACCACGGTTTTTGAGAATATCTGCAACAGAATTCGGGTTTCGCCACCATCCACCACACCTTCACCGTCAATCAAAATGCCGTGCTTCATCATCTTGTCCAACGGCTCTTCGTGGTCGACCACACGCGTTTTGCTCATCTCATAATAGGTCTTGGGCGGCCCTGGCATGAACTCTAACCCCTTATCGGCAATCGCATTGGTCGAGCCGTAAATATCGTCCGTCCCCACCGCGATATGCTGAATACCTTCCCCATTATAGCGCTTTAGATAGGCGACGATCTGCCCCTTTTCGCCACGATCCTCGTTGATCGGAATACGGATGCGACCACAGGGCGACGTCAATGCGCGGCTCAGTAGGCCCGTAAATTTACCCTTGATATCAAAAAACCGGATTTCCCGAAAATTGAACAGATCGGCATAGAACTTGAACCATTTGTCCATGTTCCCCTTGTGTACATTATGGGTCAGGTGGTCGAGATAATAGAACCCGTCCCCAACCGGATGCGCATTTTCGATCCAGTCAAATTCGGTGTTGTAAGGGCTGGCATCAAAATACTGATCCACGAAGTAAAGCAATGAGCCACCAATCCCCATGATCGCAGGCACATCCATGGATTTGTCATCCGCCGTATAAGGCACCGCGCCCTTTGAGACCGCATAGTCAAACGCCTTTTTCGCATCCACAACCCGCCACGCCATTGAGGGCGCACAGGGGCCGTGTTCCGCCACAAACCGCATCCCGAACGAGTTAGGCTCGGCGTTCAGCAGATAACTGACATCGCCCTGTTTCCACAGCTCAATCGACTTGGTCTTGTGGTTGGCAACATGCTCGAACCCCATCTTGGCAAAGAGATCCCGCAGTTGTTGCGGATCGTCATGGGCAAATTCAACAAATTCAAAGCCATCGGTGCCAGCCGGGTTTTCAGCATTGATGACGGATCTCGGGGCGTTGTGGGGGAATGGTCCCATGTTGCATACTCCTGTGCGCGTGCCTCCGTGCAAGCGTATCAACACAGCCGCGTCATTTTTGCGCGTATTTCCTAGACTTTCCTCTAATTTACGCGTCATAACCTCGTACATACAACATATGACGCGAGAAACACGCATGAAGCTAGACATCATCGACGCCCGCCTGTTGGCGGAACTGCAAAAAGACGCCCATCTGACCGCCGCTGAACTTGGCGATATGCTGGCCCTGTCGCCTTCCCAAATCGGACGCCGCCGGCAACGGCTCGAGGCCGAGGGGTATATCAGCAGTTACGGTGCAAAGCTCGATGCCAAACGGCTTGGGCTAACGGTGCAGGGCTTCGTTCAGGTCCAAATGGCGGCCCATGACAACAAGGCCGCCAACGCTTTTGCCAGCCTGATCACCCGCCGTCCCGAAGTTATCAGCGCCTGGACCCTAACGGGCGAAGCTGATTACCTTTTGCACGTCTATTGCGAGGATTTGGCCGCTCTGAACATTTTCATTCAAGAGGTCCTGCTGCCCCATCCGGCTGTCGCCCGCGTCCAAAGCCAAATCGTGATGAACGAGCTTAAGGCTGACGCCCCGCTGCCGACCTAATTTCTTCTTATCCTAAATACCTGCCGTGCGTGGCACCGTCAGCCTAGCCATCAGAAACACCGGCCTCGGCAAACGTCGACATCCCCGAATGGCACGCTATCGCCCCTTTCAGAACACCAATCGCCAGCGCCCCTCCCGTGCCTTCGCCCAACCGCATCCCAAGCGACAGCAGTGGTTCTTTGCCAATTTTCTTCAACACCTTGGCATGCGCACCTTCCGCAGAAACATGGCCAGCAATGGCGTGGTCTAGCGCCCCGGCGGCGGTCATTTCCAGCACCGATGCCGCTGCCGAGCAGATAAACCCATCCAAAATCACCGGAATCCGCAACGCCCGCGCCCGCGCAATCGCGCCGGCCATTGCCGCCAGCTCCCGTCCGCCCAAACACCGCAACACCTGCAGCGGGTCATTCAGCACATCTTTATGGCGCGCCAATCCATCAGCCACCACACGGGTCTTGATCGCCAGCCCTGCATCATCCACACCGGTGCCGCGTCCCGTCCAATCACCTGCCGCACCACCAAACAACGCCGCCGCGATCACCGCAGCCGAAGTCGTATTGCCGATGCCCATTTCGCCCGTCACCAATAGGTCCGCCTGCGTATCAACCGCATTCCACCCCACCAGCAACGCTGCCACGACCTCGTCCTCGGACATGGCCGCCGTTGTTGTGAAATCCGCCGTTGGCGTATCTAAGTCCAACGCATGCACATTCATCGTCGCGCCAAACGTTTTTGCCAATTGGTTGATCGCAGCACCACCATGTTGAAAATTCATCACCATTTGTTCGGTCACCTCAGGCGGAAACGCCGAAACGCCCTGCGCACAGACTCCGTGGTTGCCCGCAAAGACAATAATCTGCGGCGCGGTTAATGTCGGTTTGGCATCCTCACGCCATCCCGCATACCAAATCGCCAAATCTTCTAACCGCCCCAGCGCGCCGGGCGGTTTGGTCAACTGGCCATTGCGCGCCTCGGCCTCTGCACGTGTTCCCTCATTGGTGGCTGGCATGTCATTTAAAATGGCGCGGAATTCGGTTAGTGTGGCGAAGCTCATAACAGGTCCTTCGTTGATCTTTCATTGCCTTATTGGTTTAACGGACGCGATGTACAAGTTACAATAAAAAGGCCAAATTAATGCAAAAAGGCGCCCCCCCGCTGATCACACTTGCCGACATCCCCGCCGCCCTCGGCTTACTTAGCCGCCTGCCGGTCAATTCCGACGGCGCGCGTGGTGCGGCCTGCGCTTGGGCGTTCCCAATCACTGGGCTGATCCTTGGCACCATCGCGGCAGCATTCAGTTATGCAGCCGCAGTGATCGGGCTGTCATACGGTCTAACGGCGGGCTTTGCGCTGATCTCATTGGTGGTCATGACGGGTGCCATGCACGAAGATGGTCTGGCCGACAGTGTCGATGGCTTGTGGGGCGGTTGGGACAAGAAGCGCCGCCTTGAGATCATGAAAGACAGCCATATCGGTGCCTACGGGGTGATCGCCTTGGTGCTGTCCTTGCTGTTGCGCTGGGTGGCCCTGGCAGCCTTGGCACAAGCGGGCCAACTCACCGTCGCCTTGATCGCAATCGCAACCCTTTCTCGTACCCCGATGGTGGTTGCGATGGCCTTGATGCCCCGCGCACGTGAGGAAGGCTTGTCCGCCAGCGTCGGGCGCGTGGGCACCAATACGGCAACCATCTCTGTTGCGATCGCAGCCCTTATCACAGTTGCTTTGCTTGGATGGTCAGGGCTCACGGTCATAATCGCCGCCGCTCTTGCAGGTGCCGCAGTGGCCTTGATCGCCATGCGTAAAATCAGCGGTCAAACCGGAGATATCTTGGGCGCCACACAGCAAATCACAGAAATCGTGGCTCTGATCACACTCACAGCTCTCGTCGCCTAACGAGACACTCTATTTCTTCTTTCTTTGAAATACTTGCACCGCAAGTAAATGCGCTTTGGCCCGCAGGGGCAAAGCGCATGGGGCGCCGCCGTCAGGCGGCGCAACCCGAATTATGCAGCTGCCACAACTCGTGACATCAAAATATCAATGATACCTTGGCGCGCATTGTCTTCACCATCACCTGCCACTGCCGCGAACTCGCGGGTCAACCGCTCAAGCGCAGCCTCATACAGTTGACGCTCCGAATAGCTCTGCTCGCGTTGATCATCCGTGCGGTGCAAATCACGCACAACCTCGGCAATCGCGATCAAATCACCTGAATTGATCTTTTGCTCATACTCCTGCGCACGGCGCGACCACATGGCACGTTTCACCTTTGCCTTACCCTTTAGGGTCTTGTTCGCGTGCGCCACAACATCAGGCGATGACAGCGCGCGCATGCCAACCTCGATGGCCTTGTTGGTCGGCACCTGCAATTTCATTTTATCTTTTTCAAATGAGATCACGTACAGTTCCAGCTTAAACCCTGCAACCTCTTGTTCCTCAACCGAAACAACTTTGCCCACACCGTGGGACGGATACACAACAAATTCGTTAGGACGAAAATCTAGCTTCTTTGACTTACTCATTCAGGCCACTTCCTTGCTTGACGCCACAGCTGCATTTCAAAAGCAGTTTTTGGCGATAAGAAACCACCCATCAGGCATTTAGCACCGAGGGTGGCAATGTATTTTAGTCTCTGTCTCAAGGGGTAATATAGCAGAAATTCTGCCCTAATTAAAGTGCGGCCCACGAGGAGGCCCGGTTTCCGTTATATTCATGGATGAAACACGTAAATTTCCAGCCAAATCCGGCCCAGATTCCACCCAGTTTCAGGAGTGCGAACGAATCGTTATTCGTTGCCTTCGCCGGGCTTCTCCGAGAAATATTTCTCCAGCTTGCCCTCTTCGCCGTCACGCTCTTCCGCTTCTGGCAATTGGTCACGTTTCTCGATGATCACAGGCCAAAGTTCCGAATATTTCCGGTTGAATTCAACCCATTTATCCGTGTCAGGCTCGGTGTCAGGCCGGATCGCATCGGCAGGGCATTCCGGTTCGCAAACGCCACAGTCAATACATTCGTCCGGATGGATAACGAGCATATTTTCACCCTCGTAGAAACAGTCCACAGGGCAAACCTCGACACAGTCGGTGTATTTGCAGGCGATGCATTTGTCATTCACGATATAGGTCATATGAGCACTCTAGTGTTTCACGGTTTGCGTCTTGCTATTCGTTTGTTCACAATCAATCAAGGTAGGAGCCGCGCAAAAGTCTCGCAGTGCGACGATCTTTCTTGGTTGGACGACCTTTTCGTTCAATCTCGGCCGAATTCGGAACTTTTTCCTCAAGCGGGGTTAAATCCGCATACAGGGCTTGCGCCTCAGGCGCAGGTCCGCGTCGCGTCCCAATCGCATTGATGCGGATCACCTTGATCTGGCGCGCTTGCGGAAACGTCAACGTGTCCCCGACCCCGATCATCACCGAGGGTTTGGCAATCCGGTTGCCATTCACCCGCACATGCCCACCGCTGACCAGTTTTGACGCCAATCCACGGGTTTTGAAAAACCGCGCGTGCCACAGCCATTTATCAACCCGTCCTTTTTCAGCAGTTTCCATTTCAATCCATCAAAAGAGCATCAGCATTCCTCCCAATCTTGGGGGGAATGCTGATTCAATTCAATGGAAAATACCGTAGGGGTTGTCGCTGATAAATCAGCCTTTGTTCTTTAGCCCCATCAGGGCCGCAGCAAAGGGATTATCCGGATCAATCGGTTTTTCTTTCTTAGCCGGACGCGCTTGATAGGTTTTGGCCTTATCTTGCGCAGGCCGCTTGCCTTTTGGGCCGCCCTGCGGTTTGCCGCGTGGCTTGCCTTGCGGTTTGCGATCGCCGCCGCCCTTGCGCACATTGTTCCAAGTGAACGTGTAGAACACCTCTTGTTCTGGCGCATCTTCGGCAGGCGTTTCGGTTTTCGAGGCGGGTTCAGCATCGGCTTCGGCCACACGGACCACGGCTTCCACTGGCTCAGCAGGGACTTCACCCTCAGGCGCTTCACCCTTTGGTTCCTCGGCTTTTGGCTCAACAACCGGCACAGCTTTCACCTTAACCCGCTCGCCCTTTTCGGCCTTATAGCCAAGGCCCTGCATCAGGTCAGCGAATTGTTCCAGCGTCATGCCAGTGATCGACAACATGTCAGGGTTGGCTTCAAACCCGCTGCGGCTGTTTTCAACCCGCAGCATGTCAGCCAGGCGTTCCAGCATATCAATGCGGATCGCCCGTGTGCCCGCCGCGCGGTAGCCGGACATGGTGTCCCAGCCCATTGGCGCATCTTTTTCGGTTGGAATGGTTACCAAGCCAGCCGGTGGGCTTTCGGGGAATTCATCCAGTTTGCCGGACAGCGACCAAAGCACCAAACGAAGGCGTGTCGCGGCGGGTTTCAGCAGGATTGGCAAAAAGATCGTGAACTGACCAAAGCGGATGCCGTGCTTGCGCAATGTCGCGCGGGCATCTTGATCTAAATCCTTAACTTCGGCGGCAACGGCAGAACGTGGCACAACACCAAAGCCTTCAACCATCCGAAACGCGAAACCGCGCGCCATGGGTGTCAGGGTCTCGTCTTTTGATAGGGCCAGCAGCGGCTCGAACAAGGTGGCGACCTTGCGATCAATGAAATGCTGCAAACGGCGCTGCACCTTGGTCATCACATCAACGCCGCCTTCGTCATCGACAAAAGCCACAGCTTGGGGTTTCAGCGCATCATCGCCCACCACCAATTTGCCAACGGCCGCATCACCCCACATCAACCCACCTTGTTCGGTGAAATCAATTTCAGTGTCGGGCGCGTTGTAAAACCGGTCCGCCAGCAAATGGAATTGCGGCACCAGCGCAGCGACACTGGCCGCGCGCAATGTTTTTGCCTCGTCAGCGTTGGCGGTTTTGTCCTGCGTAAAACGGAACCCTTGCAGACGGCCAATGAGTTCACCCTCAACCGTCACTTCACCTTTGTCGTTTACTTCGGCCACAAGGCCCTCCTTCTGCTTCAACCGGCGCAACAAAACGGATGTACGCCGGTCAACAAATCTTTGCGTTAGTCGCTCATGCAGAGCATCAGATAGGCGGTCTTCTACAGCGCGAGTCGTCCCGCGCCAATGGCTTTCATCATCAACCCAGCCCTTTCGCTGCGCAATATAGGTCCATGTGCGGATAAACGCCAACCGCTTGGACAGCGCGTCAATGTCGCCGTCGGTGCGATCCACCCGTTTGACCTGACGTGCCAACCAATCATCGGGAATGCGGTTATACTGTTGTAAGAAAACGAATATTTGCTCCAACAGGTCTGCGTGTTCAGCATGACTAATACCCCTGAAATCCGGCACCCGGCAAACATCCCACAGCCGTTTTACGTCCTGCGGCCCGCCCAGATGTGCGGTGATTTCGTCACGAAATGATAGGGATTTCAAGGCCATCAGATCATCAGCTTCGCGAACGCGAGTCAGCCAATCGTCATCCGTTGGGGATTCGAGCGATGAAATCAGCCGTGACGCATTGCCAAATTCCAGCCGTGTATTGCGCCATTGCAGCTTTTTCACAGGGGCAAAGCTGTGGTTCACAATGGCATTTGCCACATTGTCGTCCAACAAAGGCGCCTCACCCGTCACCCCGAACGATCCGTGACGCATATACCGCCCAGCGCGACCCGCAATCTGGGCCAGCTCAGTCGGCTGCAAATGGCGCATCCGCCGCCCATCAAACTTGCTGAGTGCCGAGAACGCGACGTGGTTGATATCCAGGTTCAACCCCATGCCAATCGCATCAGTGGCCACCAGATAGTCAACATCACCGTTTTGATACAACTCAACCTGGGCATTGCGGGTGCGCGGGCTAAGCGCCCCCATCACCACCGCCGCCCCACCCTTTTGGCGGCGCAGCAACTCGGCAATCGCATAGACATTATCAACCGAAAACCCGACAATTGCGCTGCGACCAGGCATCCTGCTTATCTTCTTTGAGCCTGCGTAGACCAACTCACTTAACCGCTCGCGCCGAACGAACTGCGCTTTTGGCACCAGCTCGGCAATCGCGCTGCGCATAGTGTCAGCGCCCATGAACAGGGTTTCCAGCCCGCCCCGCGCATTCAGCAACCGATCCGTAAACACATGGCCACGATCGGGGTCCGAACACAGTTGAATTTCGTCAATGGCCAGAAACTCGGCCCCCAGCCCCTCGGGCATCGCCTCAACGGTACAGATCCAATATTGCGTGCGCGGCGGCACGATGCGTTCTTCACCGGTGACCAGCGCCACAACATGTGCGCCGCGTATCGCAACGATCTTGTCGTATACCTCGCGTGCCAACAGCCGCAAAGGCAGACCAATAACGCCACTGCGATAGGCCAGCATTCGCTCAATCGCGTAATGGGTTTTACCGGTATTGGTCGGCCCTAAAACGGCCGTGATCCGCTGTGTGTTGTCCATAAGCATTGCCTGATCGTTGCGCGCTTACAGCGCGACACCCTCTAGGCGCGCAATCGCCATTTGCACATTTTCATCATGTGGGTTCAGTGCCAACGCCGCACGATAGGTTTCAAGCGCCTGTTCGGTTTGGCCTGCGTCCTCCAGAATAAAGCCAAGCCCGCGCAGAGCCAAAAACTGTCGCGGGTTCAGCGATAGTGTTTTGCGCAGATCAACAAGGGCCGGGCCGTAATACCCAGCCTCAAAATAGGCCATTGCACGGCCGTGATACCCCTCGGAAAACCCGGGCGCATGATCAACAAGCGCGCTGAAATGATCAATCGCAGCCTGAATCTCGCCCTCCTCCAGCGCCGCATGTCCGCGTTGCAACAGCAAATCCATTGAGGCTGACCCAGAATCAGACCAAATCGCATTTATCTGATCAACGATTCGCGCCGATTGCTCGACCTGATCCGCCGGAACCGCCTGCAATTCGGCAAATAAATCGTCAATTTTACCGGCCTGACCCGCGCAAGGTAAGGTAATCATGACTGTTAAGGCAAATGCCGTAACGGTATATTTGTGAAAAGGATTGAATATGCTCATAACAGGGTCAAGTTTAACGCATGTTTCGGGAATTACGAGACCCCGATGATCACAGTTTTGAAAAGGATGCCCAATGAGCAATGTAATCAACACAGCCGTAGCCGCCCTAAACGACAAAATCGAAGGCGGTTTTGACGGCCTGGCCAAATTTGTGGTCGGCGATGAAGGGTCGATCATGATCGACAATGACGGCGCGCGCGCAGGCGATGACGACGCTGACGTGACCCTGACAGCCGAGGCCGACGTGTTCCAATCAATCCTGGAAGGGGAAACCAACCCCACCGCCGCCTTTATGACTGGCAAGCTGAAGATTGACGGTGACATGGGTATGGCGATGAAACTGGCCTCGACCCTGTCTTAACCTATGGAAAACGCACCCCTTTATGACGATGTCGCCAAAGCCCCTGACGGGGGTGCCGCTTATTGGTTGACCACGACGGACGGGGTGCGCATTCGCGTTGGCGCCTGGGACAAAGGTGAAAAGGGCACGGTATTGCTGTTCCCCGGCCGCACCGAATATATCGAGAAATACGGCCAAGCCGTCGGCGATCTACAGGCCCGCGGATATGCAACACTGGTTGTCGATTGGCGTGGTCAGGGATTGGCCGACCGATTGTTAGACGATCCGGCTGCGGGCCATGTGATGCATTTCACCGACTACCAACATGATGTGCGCGCGATGGTCGCTGCGGCGCGTGAATTGAACATGCCTGAACCGTTTTACCTGCTGTCCCATTCGATGGGCGGCTGCATTGCCTTGCGCGCGCTGATCGAGGGCATTGATGTAAAGGCTGCGACCTTTAGCGCCCCGATGTGGGGCATCCTGATTTCCGCCCCGATGCGCCCTGTGGCCTTGGGGATTTCATGGATCTCTAGCGGTATGGGATTTGGCCACAAATATACCCCAGGCACCAGTGCCAACAGCTATGTGGTGACCGCCCCTTTTGAAGGCAATCTGCTGACCACCGACCCGGATATGTATGCCTACATGCAAGATCAGGCCCGCGCCTATCCTCAACTGCCCTTGGGCGGCCCCAGCATGAACTGGCTGTTTCAAGCCCTGACTGAAACCCGCAAATTGCAAGCCATGTCGATGCCCAACACACCCACGATCACCTATCTGGGCACCAACGAACGGATCGTTGATTCACTTGCCGTGATCAAGCTGATGGACAAATGGAAAGACGGGCATCTGGAAATGGTGGACGGGGCCGAACACGAGGTTCTGATGGAAGATGTTGCCACACGTCAACGCGCCTTTGATGGTATGGTTGAATGGTTTAACACACACCCCTAAAGCATTAATCCGATTCAACAATCTGACGTTGCGCCCCCAGCTTTTCAATGTCCAAATCAAGACGATCCCCCACCTTTAGAAAACGCGGCGGTTTCATCCCGCCGCCGACTCCCGCAGGGGTGCCGGTTGAGATAATATCACCCGGATGTAGGGTCATCATCTGGCTAAGATATGAAATCGCCTTGGCCACCGAAAAAATCATCCCAGACGTGTTGGCACTCTGCATAACTTCGTCATTCAGCTTGAGCGTCAATGCCAGTTTTTGCACATCCCCTACCTCGTCGGGTGTCACCAGCCACGGGCCAATCGGCGCAAATGTGTCGCAACTTTTGCCCTTGGTCCATTGCCCGCCACGCTCAAGTTGCAGTTCGCGTTCGGACACGTCATTGACCAGCAGATAGCCCGCCACATGCAACAAGGCATCCGCCTCGGTAACATATTTCGCCGCTGTGCCGATGACGATGCCAAGCTCGGCCTCCCAATCGGTTTTCACAGATCCACGCGGCAGGACCAGCGGATCATGCGGCCCCGTGATGGCACTGGTGGCTTTCATGAAAATCACAGGCTCGGTTGGCAATTCCATCCCCACTTCGGCGGCATGATCATAGTAGTTCAACCCAACGCATACGATCTTGCCCACCCCCGCCACAGGTGGCCCCAACCGTGGATTGCCCTCGACCCGCGGCAAGGCGTCAACATCAATGGACGCCAAATCGGCCAATACTGCGCCCGACAAATCAGTCAAAACCCCTGACAAGTCACGCAAATCCCCGTTCGCATCATAAACGCCGGGTTTTTCCGCCCCGACAGCGCCAAATCTGACAAACCGCATGACATTTCCTCTCAATGTTCAGTTTCTATCAAATGCAAGCCGACGAACAGGGTCAACCCCTTGCAACCCATGTGCCCGCGCCCTTATGTGGAATGGAACAATTCATCATTGAGGTCAGCCGATGCAATTCCAATTTCCAACCCCCGTATTCAACGCGAACTCCAGCACTGCCGAGGCCGGCGAATTTGGCACCCTGCCCGAATGGAATTTGGACGACCTTTACAAAGGACAAGACGCCCCGGAATTTGCCCGCGATATGGAATGGCTGCAAATGGCCTGCGCTGATTTTGCCAAGAAATACGAGGGCAAGCTGGCCGATCTGGGCGCCGCCGAACTGCTCGGTTGCGTGCAGGCCTATGAGGCGATCAACACCACTGGCGGGCGGCTCATGTCCTTTGCGGGCCTGCGTTACTATCAAATCACCACCGACGCGGACCGCGCCCAATTCATGCAAAACGCACAAGAGCAGGTGACCGTCTTCACGGCGCCACTGGTGTTTTATGCGCTGGAAATCAACCGTATTGATGACGCCAAACTGGACACCATGCTGGCCAGCAACGCCGATCTGGCCCGCTACACCCCGATATTCGAGCAGCTGCGGGCGATGAAACCTTATCAGCTGTCCGACGAGCTGGAAAAATTCCTGCACGATCAATCCAGCGTTGGCGCATCCGCATGGAACAAACTGTTTGACGAAACCATCGCGGCGCTGATGTTCACGATCGAGGGCGAGGAAATGACCCTAGAAAGTGTGCTGAACCTGCTGACCGAGCAAGATCGCGGTAAACGCGAGACCGCCGCACGTGAATTGGCCAAAGTATTTGGCGAAAACGTCAAACTGTTCTCGCGGGTGCACAACACCTTGGCCAAAGAAAAGGCAATCGAGGATCAATGGCGCAATATGCCAACCCCGCAAACCGGTCGGCACCTATCCAACCATGTGGAACCCGAAGTGGTCGAAGCCCTGCGCAATGCGGTGGTCAAAGCCTATCCGAAACTGTCACACCGCTATTATGCCTTAAAAGCCAAATGGTTAGGTCTGGACACTATGGAAGTCTGGGACCGCAACGCGCCCCTGCCAATGGAAAGCACCAAGACCGTCGATTGGGATCAGGCCGAGAAAACCGTGATGGACGCCTATGCGGCATTCGATCCACGCATGGCCGAAATCGCCGCGCCGTTTTTCAGCGATGGCTGGATCGACGCTGCTGTAAAACCGGGCAAAGCGCCTGGCGCATTTGCCCACCCCACCGTGACCACAGTCCATCCCTATGTGATGCTGAACTATCTTGGCAAACCGCGCGACGTGATGACATTGGCCCACGAATTGGGGCACGGCGTGCATCAGGTTTTGGCGGCAGATCAGGGCGAATTGTTGTCCTCCACCCCGCTGACCCTGGCTGAAACCGCCTCCGTTTTCGGTGAAATGCTGACCTTCCGCAAATTGCTGGAAGGCGCGTCGACCAAGGAAGAACGCCGCGTCCTATTGGCGGGCAAAGTCGAGGATATGATCAACACCGTGGTGCGCCAAATCGCGTTCTACGACTTTGAATGTAAATTGCACGCTGCCCGTGCCGAGGGCGAGTTGACACCCGACGACATCAACGCATTGTGGATGTCGGTGCAGGCCGAAAGCTTGGGACCTGTGTTCAACTTCATGGAGGGCTACGAGACATTTTGGTCCTACGTGCCGCATTTCGTACATTCCCCGTTCTACGTCTACGCCTATGCGTTTGGCGACGGCTTGGTGAACGCGCTTTATGCGGTTTACGAGGAAGGTGACGCTGGCTTTCAAGACAAGTATTTCGACATGCTGAAAGCCGGTGGATCAAAGCACCACAAAGAGCTGCTGGCCCCCTTCGGGCTGGACGCCTCAGACCCTAAATTCTGGGACAAGGGGCTATCTATGATTTCTGGCATGATTGATGAATTGGAAGCGATGGAGGGGTAAGGTCAAGGTCTGATCCGCTCGGCCCTCAAGCGCTCTGGGGGCCAAGTAATTGGTTGATGACGGCTATGCGGACCTTGTTGCCGTTCGTCATATCTGAGCCAACGGCTGCTCCCAACCCCAAAGCAGCCATGCCAGTTCGACAGGTAAGGCGGGAACCTGTTCTCAAATCACTGCGGTAAACAAAAGGAATTGGCTTACAATGATCGCAACCACTGCTGCAACAACAACACATAGTAGGGTACCCAAATATTTGCGGACTTGATCAGACTTAGTAGATCGCATCGCAAGACGACTAGCTAACAGAGCTGTCGCGCTTACAAGCCCAATAGTCGCCAAAATAGCTACACCCTCAGCTGGTCGGCGCCTCACGATAGTTACAAACTCCACTGCAACTGCAGAGGGACCTCTTGAATCCATCACTAAGATAACTGAAACAAATGCTGCAGCCGCAAGCAGCATACAGATGAAATAAAAGCGAGTCATTGATGATCGGCCCCCATTGATTGGTCCGGTTTGAATGTTAGTGCGTGATTGGCCTTTGGTCCATCAGGACGATGGTTTCTGCGCTTAGCCGCCGTTTGAACCCACCGCAGCATCTGGCACTTTGGGCTCCAAGCAGTCATTACGCTCACTCCCCCGTCACTTCAACTGACTGTCCTTACTGCCACGCCGGTTGATCCCCGGACGGGTCTGAAAGCTCGTGTCGCGTTCTTGCATGCATTCGATGCACAGCTTCACTCCGGGCACCGCAACGCGACGGGACTCGGGGATTTCCTCTTCGCAATCGGCGCAATGGGTCAGGCTATCGCCAACTGGGGTTTTGCGGGCTTTCATCCGTGCCAGTTCGTCCGCGAATGAGGCTTCAATCTGTTCTTCCACCGCGCCATCTCGCGCCCAACCGCCTGCCATGTGCTTGTCCTTTTGTGCTCGAAAATACCCCTCAGCTTAATCCGCAGCGTGGATCAAAAGCAATGCTGGAACTTCGTCGCATTACTTCTTAATCTACCCACAATTGAACTTAGGGAGGACACCATGCGCACTTTTGGAAAATGGCTTGGACGACTGCTTATTTTAGTCGTTATCATTATGGTTGGGGTTTTCATGTTCCTCCCCGCCTACACCGAAAAGGGCCGCAATGCGGTGGCCGCACATGATCCCTACCCTGTTTCCGACGCTGCGCAGAACTTGCACAATGATATGATCATTGGCGATTGGCATGCTGACAGTCTGTTGTGGAACCGCGATCTAAACAAACGCGGCACTTATGGGCAGGTTGATATTCCGCGACTGGTTGAAGGCAATGTAGCCATTCAGGTGTTCACGGCCGTGACCAAAAGCCCCAAGGGTCAGAACTACGACCACAACGACCCCGATGCCTTTGACAACATCAAACTGGTGGCGTTTTTGCAGCTATGGCCAATGCGCACGTGGCTCAGCCTTTATGAGCGTGCGATTTATCAAGCAGAAAAACTGCATGGATTTGAGGCCGCAGCGCCGGACGCGCTTAAAATTATCCGCACGCGAAACGATTTGGAACAGGTTCTTACGCGGCGTGCGGCGGGCGAAAAGATCGTGGCTGGTTTGTTGGGCATTGAAGGGGCGCATCCCCTAGAGGGCAAGATCGAAAATCTGGATGGGTTGGAGCAAGCCGGCTATCGGCTGGTTGCCTTGCAACATTTCTTTGACAACGAGCTGGGCGGCACCTTGCACAGCCATGAAAACAACGGTTTGACAGACTTCGGACGGGACGTTGTGGCCGAGGTGGTCAAGCGCGGCATGGTGTTGGACATCGCGCATTCCAGCCCGCAAGTGGCGCGGGATGTGTTGGCGATGGTCGACATTCCAGTGGTGGTCAGCCACACAGGCGTGCATTCAAACTGTGCAGTAAAGCGTAATTATCCTGACGATTTGATGCGCGAAATCGCCGCCACGGGTGGGGTGATTGGCATGGGGTATTGGAGTGAAGTCACCTGTGATTATAGCCCCGACGGTGTGGCAAAATCAATCAAAGCCGCGATTGCGGTTGTCGGCGAGGATGCCGTTTCGCTGGGGTCGGATTTTGATGGATCGGTCGCAACCAGTTTTGACACCTCTGAACTGGCAGCCCTTACGGATGCCCTGTTGCGGGCCGGTGTGACACCGGTACAAATCCGCAAGGTGATGGGCGAGAACATGCTACGGGTATTGCGGGCACGGTTGAAGGGCTAACCTTTTTAAGCAAGAGATTCTATGCGCGCCGCGCGGGGATATTTAGAGA
>DEIK01000037.1:0-8997 GCA_002352425.1 Rhodobacteraceae bacterium UBA2776 | reverse complement strand
GGGGCCATATGGACCGTGCAAGGTACCCGTTTTGTGGCGACCTCTAGCTCAAAGCTGGCATTCATGATGTCATCGCGGGTGATGCCATCAGGATGGCGCACATAGCCATAGCCGATTGATTTATCCACGGTGTACCCAAAGCCGCCAGAGGTCAACCAGCCGACCCGTTCGCCATTTCGGTAGATGGTTTCGCGTCCCTGCAAGATCACTTCAGGTGGGCATGTAAAACAGGCCATCAATTTTTTGACGCCGTTATCACGTTGCTCCTGCGCAGCATCACGCCCAAGAAACGGTGTGTTTTTGCGCAGTTTCACAGCCCAGCCCAGCCCCGATTCAAACGGCGTATGGTCGGGGCCGATGTCGCCGCCCCAAGCGCGATAACCTTTTTCAAGCCGCAGGGATTCAATGGCGCGGTAGCCAGCATTGATCAACCCGTGTTCTGTGCCCGCCTTCATCAAGGCGTCATAAACCGTACCTGCGTATTCAACGGGCAAATGCAGTTCCCACCCCAGCTCACCCACATAGGTGACGCGCAGCGCCAAGACGGGGCAGCCCGCGATACCGATGGTTTTCGTGGTGCCAAAAGGAAAGCTTGCGTTTGACACATCTGCGCGGGTGACCTTTTCAAGGATGTCGCGGGCGCTTGGCCCCATCAAGGAAAGCACCGCATTAGAGGAGGTGATATCAAACAACTGACAATTCATCCCATCAGGGATGTTGCGCGATATCCAGTCGAAATCATGAGTGGCGAACCCTGTGCCGGTGACGATGTAAAATTCGTTCTCGGAAACCCGCGCAATGGTCAGATCGCACTCGATCCCGCCGCGCGCGTTCAACATTTGTGTGTAGGTCAACGCACCGACTGGTCTGTCCACGTCATTGGCACAAATCCAGTTTAGCGCGGCCAGTGCATCGGGCCCCTTTAGGGCGAATTTGGCAAAAGAGGTCTGATCAAAAATCACCGCCGCCTCGCGGGCGGCCTTGTGTTCGCGTCCCACGGCATTGAACCAGTTCTGGCGCTCAAAGCTGTAGACATCTTGCGGGGTCTCGCCCAACGCCGCATCCGCAAACCAGTTTGGTCGCTCCCAGCCCAGTTTTTCACCGAAACAGGCACCCTGCCCTTTGAGCACCTCATAGAGCGGCGATTTGCGACACGGGCGGCCGGATGAATGTTCCTCGAACGGCCAGGCCATTGTGTAGTGCTTGCCATAGGCCTCAACCGTGCGGGTGCGCACCCAGTCGGTGTCGAAATGCGGGCGGCCAAAGCGGCGGATGTCAGCGGACCAAAGATCAAACGGTGGCTCGCCCTTGGCGACCCATTCGGCCAGCGCCATACCAGCCCCGCCGCCCGCAGCAATGCCAAAGGCGTTGAACCCCGCCCCGACAAAGAAATTGGCCAATTCAGGCGCTTCGCCGATGATGAAATTGCCATCCGGCGTGAAGCTTTCGGGGCCATTGGTCAGGGTTTTGATGCCGGCGGTTTCAAGCGCAGGTACGCGACCCAGCGCCAACTCCATCAGGGGTTCAAAGTGATTAAAGTTACTGTCGAGCAGTGTGTAATGAAACCCCTTAGGCACCCCATTGACCGCCCATGGGATCGGGTTGGGCTCATAGCCCCCCATCACCAATCCGCCGACTTCTTCCTTGTAATAGGTCAACCGATCAGGGTCGCGCAGAGTGGGCAGATCTTTGGGCATGTCAGCAATTGGTTCAGTCACCATATACTGGTGCTCCATGCTGACCAGCGGCACGTTCACGCCAAAACGTGCGGCGAAATTGCGGCTCCATTGGCCCGCGCACAGCACCACTTGGCCGCACTCGATCCGACCTTGCTCGGTGATCACAGCCTTGATCACACCCGCCTCTATTTCGACATCCAAAACCTTGCAATTCTCAAAGATTTGCGCGCCCGCCATCCGCGCACCTTTGGCCAAGGCTTGAGTGATATCAGACGGGTTCGCCTGACCGTCCGTGGGCATAAACGCCGCCCCGACCAGATCATCAATGTTCATCAACGGCCACAGATCTTGGGCCTCGCGCGGGGTCAGCAGGTCCATCTGCAAGCCAAAGGAATGCGCGGTGGTGGCTTGGCGCTTCACTTCGGTCCAGCGTTCCTGATTACAGGCCAGCCGCAAGCCGCCGTTCATCTTCCATCCGGTGCCAAGCCCTGTTTCGGCCTCGATGCTGTTGTAAAGATCGACGGAATACCCCAGCAACTGGGTGATATTGGCATTAGAGCGCAATTGCCCGACCAAACCAGCCGCATGAAACGTGGTGCCAGATGTCAATTTCTGGCGCTCTAGCAACACGCATTCCACACCCAATTTCGCCAAATGATACGCCGTCGAGCAGCCAATGATACCGCCGCCTATAATGACAACACGCGAGGATGTGGGAAGGGTTTTCATAGGGTTCTCAGCTTTGCTTGTAAGTGTCATAGGCGCGTTGAAAACGGTCAAGGTTTTCAGCCGTGTAGGCAGCGTAATCAATGTCGAGAGTCGAGGTCAGTTCGGACACCATGCTCCACATGCATTCCCGAAGGAGCGAGGCGCATTTCATCGCGGCATAGCGCTGTTTCAGGTCTGCCGATATCGGGCCATCAAAGTACAGCTCCAACATATGGCTCTCTTGGGTGTCGGTCAGCGAGTTGTTGGAGGCAAGCCCCCCCAGATCAAACAATGGCGTGTTGAAACCGGCATAATCCCAGTCGATCAACCACAGACGTTTTCCATCATCCAGAAAATTCGCCGCCATCAGATCGTTGTGGCCAAACACAATGTCAAACGGGCCAGAAGCGGCTTCCAAAGCCTCGCAAATTTGCAAGAACTCAGGCAGTTTGGAGCTATATGTACTGCCCCTATCGGCCATCGTGGCAGCGTAATCGCGGATCACATGGAACACCCAGAAAATCAACGCAGGGCCGCGAAAATGCTTGGGCATTTCCTTATGGCATTTTTGTACCAACGGGATGATCCGCTCAAGCATGCCTTCGGCGCCAATGTCGGGCTCGTCCAGTGTTTTGCTGGCGATGTAATCCACCACACACAACCCGGTTTCCACATGACGCACGGCAGGCGACAGGCCGGCCGCATGCGCGGCGCGGCTGGCAGCCAATTCGTTGAACCGCAGCAGTTGGTGTTCGGGCAGATCCTCGCCAAAACGCGCAACATAGCTGCCGCTATCGTCCGTCACGGTAAAGTTCAGATTGGTGCGCCCCCCGCCCAGTGGCGTGGCAGTGATCTCACCTTGCCAAATCGGCAGGGCTTGCAGTCGTTTCAGGGCGATCTCATAATCCATTTAGGCCTCCAATCCATATCTGATCCGCGCTTTTTGAGCGCTGGCTGATATGACTCTGTCGGCAATTATTGCAATGAAGGCAATGGCGAACCCCGCCACCAATCCGCGCCCGGTGTCGGCCTTGGTCAGTGCGATATAGACCTCTTGCCCCAGATCGCGGGTGCCCACCAGCGCCGTGATCACCAGCATAGACAGCGCCAACATGATGGTTTGATTTAACCCCAGCAGGATTTCGGGTAACGCCAAGGGCAGACGAATACGCGTCAACAATTGGCGTTTGGTACAGCCCGAAACCACCCCGGCCTCGATCATTTCCGGGCTGACCGAGCGCACGCCATGCGCCGCATAGCGCACAGCTGGCACGACGGCATAAAGCACGATCGCCACCATGGCGGTGAAATCACCGATGCGAAACAGCATCACGACGGGGATTAGGTAGACGAAGCTCGGCAGGGTTTGCAGCGTATCTATCAACACACCAATGACGCTGCCTGCCCGCGCATTCACCGCCGCTAGTACGCCTAAGGGAATGCCGATCACACTGGCAATCACCACGGAGGAGCCACAAAGGTAAACCGTGATCATCGCCTTTTCCCACATGCCAGTGGAGACGATAAACCCCGCCATCAAGATGTTCATCAAGGCCAGTTTCCAGCCGCCGAACTGCCATCCGATCACCGTGACCATCAAGATGGCCCAAGGCCAAGGAATCCCCAAAAAGAAGCGTTTGATGGGCAAAAGAAAGTTCGACAAAAAGAAGATTTTAACCGCTTCAAGGGCATCGTAGTAATTGATGTTCAGGTATTTCACCCCGTTGTCCCAAAAATCGCCCGTGGTTAGGAATGCTTCCTCGGGATAGGTTTGGAAACCCGGAATGAATTGACCAATCACAAAGGCCAGCACCAAAATCACCAACACGGTAGTGCTGCGCGGATGGCGTTTCACCCATGATCCATCGCGGGGCGGATGCGTTGTTCGGGTGGCAAAGGCTTGAGACAAACGGTCAATCGCCACAGCCAGAATGACGATAGCGATGCCCGCCTCAAACCCGCCACCAATGTCCAAACGGCGCAAGGATGACAGCACATCAAAGCCCAAACCACCAGCCCCGATCATACTGGCGATGATCACCATATTCAGCGACAACATGATCACTTGGTTGACGCCAACCATCAGGCTGCGCTGCGCGGCAGGGACCAGAATGCGCCATGTCATCTGGCGGCGCGTGCAGCCGGACATTTTTCCAAAATCCTTGATCTCGGGATCGACCGCGTGCAGCGCCATCGTGGTGATCCGCACCATCGGCGGCATTGCATAGATCACCGTTGCAACCAGCGCCGAAACGGGACCAAAGCCGAACATGAACAAGATCGGCACGAGGTAGGCAAAAATCGGGATGGTCTGCATCAGGTCCAAAACGGGTTTTAGCACCCGTTCAAACGACGCATGACGATAGGCGGTGATACCCAACATCAACCCCCCCGTGACGCCAATCGGCACCGCAATCACGACAGATGCCAGCGTCACCATAGCGCTTTCCCATTGGCCGAATATCGCCAGATAAAGGAACGCAGCACCTACGATCGCCGCCAGCAACCAGTCACGCGCGTAATGCCCCAGCGCAACGACCCCCGCCGTAACCGCGATCCAGCTAAACGGCGGCAGGATTTGTTCGGCTCGCCGGCCGATCCCGTCCATGAACCCCTCGGCCAACAAGGCGCGGGCCAAATTATAGGGCTGTTCAATCACCCAGCTGATACCACGGGTGAATTCGGTGAAGGTGAACACCCCAAACGTCGCCTCCTCGACCAGCCATTTCATAGCCGCCGATATGCTGTCCTTAATCGGGATAACCCATGCGTCTGGGTAGTCCATAGCCCAGCCCAGACCCATCGCCGCAAACCAGTCGCGGCCAAATTGGGCAAACAGCCATGTCAGGCAAAACAGGCCAATCCAGATCAAGGCATTGGGGGTCAGGCGCGTCATTCAGCCCCCCTTGCCGATCAACACATTGATCACCGATTGCGCGTCAACCGCACCCAGCGTTTGGCCGTTGTCATCAACCACTTTGAGCGGTGTACCCGCCTCAACCACCAAACTGGCGACCTCGGCGATTTTGGCATGGACGGAAATGCCGTCCCCTGTTCCAGAAGCGCCCTTGACCATCACCGCCCCAACCGACAACACCTTGTCACGCGGCACATGGCGGGTGAATTCTTCGACGTATTCTGTGGCTGGAGACAGCACCAATTCTTCGGGCGTCGCCACCTGAATGACGGCACCATCCTTCATGATGGCAATGCGGTCAGCCAGACGAATGGCCTCGTCAAAATCATGGGTGATGAACACGATGGTCTTTTTCAACATCGCTTGCAGGCGCAGGAATTCATCCTGCATCTCGCGCCGGATCAACGGGTCAAGCGCCGAGAATGGCTCATCCAAAAACCACAGCTCAGGTTCCACCGCCAATGAACGCGCAATCCCGACCCGTTGCTGTTGCCCACCAGAGAGTTCGCGCGGGAAATACCCCTCGCGCCCTTTCAGGCCAACCAGCTCAATCACCTCTTGGGCGCGGGTCTCGGCCTGTCCCTTGGATTGACCCTGAATGGTCAGCGGAAAAGCGACATTTTGCAAAACCGTTAGATGTGGCAACAGGGCGAAATGTTGAAACACCATGCCCATCT
Source organism: Rhodobacteraceae bacterium UBA2776 (assembly GCA_002352425.1). Classification (GTDB taxonomy): domain Bacteria; phylum Pseudomonadota; class Alphaproteobacteria; order Rhodobacterales; family Rhodobacteraceae; genus Profundibacter. Next base: position 3,016 of record DEIK01000037.1, on the reverse strand, counting down.
TGTGGCGGCGGATTTCGATCAAATCGCGCTCGGACATTTTGAGCATGTCCTGACCGTCAAACAGCAATTCGCCCGATGAGGGCTCAATCAGCCCAGACAGCAAGCGCACCAAGGTCGATTTCCCTGACCCCGAAAGCCCCATAATAACGAAAATCTCGCCCTCATGGATACCCAGCGAAACCTGTTGCACAGCCCCTATCAATCCACGCCGATCCAGATCCTCTTGTGCCGGTGGAAAACTCAGGCCGCCCGTATTGCTGCCGTAGATTTTCCACAACGCATTGCAGACAAGTTTGGTGGGTTTGGTCATTCAAAAAGGCCTGTATTCATGGTCTGGCGGGGCCGAAATATCCGGCCCCGCATGTATTGTTACTGTAGGAAGGTTACTGCGCGATCCAGCCCTGCCAGCGGGCCTCGTTGGCGTCCATCCATGCATCGACCACATCGTCAATGGTTTTGCCATCCAGATCAACGTCGCCAACCATGGCGCTCATCTCTTCGTTGGTCAGGGTGTAGGCTTCAACGATCTTATGCGCGCCGGGCCATTTGTCTTTCATACCGGACCATGCAGCCTTCCAAATCGGGCCACGCGGTTTGCCGCAGTCATGGGTTTTGTCTGGGTTCACACCGACCGCCGCATCTGCATAGCATTCCGCCGAATAGGGTGGGAATTCCACGAACTCGCCATCGAATTTGGCAGGTGCCCAGTGTGGTACGTAAACCCACAGGATGACCGGTGCTTCGCGCTGATAAGCGGACTCAAGTTCAGCAAACAACGCAGCATCCGTGCCCGCGTGGACCACTTCAAAATCCAGCCCCAAGGCTTCGACTCGTTCCTCGTCAAACCCGCCCCATGTAACAGGTCCACCAACATAACGCCCTTTAGGCGCAGTTTCAGCGGTGGCAAATTCGGCTGAGCAAGCCTTCAGCGCCTGCCAATCCGGCAGACCCGGGCAACGCTCTTTCATATAGAGCGGATACCACCACTCCTCGATCGCTTGCAGACCGGTTTCGCCAACATTTTCGACGTTGCCCGTACCAACAGCTTCGTCCAGTGCTTCTTGGCCCGTGGTGGCCCAGATCTCCATCGCCAGCGTCAGATCACCCGTTTTCAAGCCCGCAAATTGCGCGATGTAATCGGCTTGGACATATTCGATGTTATAGCCGGCTTCTTCCAGCACAGCGCCCATAATTTGGGTGTTGATCAACTGGCCGGACCAGTCATGCAACGTCAGTTTCAATGGATCAGCAGATTCGACATCCGCCAGTGATGCCGTGGCAGCAAAAACGCCAACGGCGGCCCCCATCAGGGCGCTTTTCATAATATGCCTCATCGGGCACCTCCATGTTTTTTTGTGACGGGATTCGCCCCGCCTTGAGGCAAGCGTGGGCGTTAAACCCGCATCCGTCAACATTTTTGACATATTTTTGTGGGTTTATTTTGGTTTTCCGTTGGCTTTTGAGGTTTTGCGCCGTAGCTTAGCGCAACACACTGGCCCAGAAAAAGGCACAAAATGCAGCTAAACGCCCCCCGATCGAACCACCGAGAACAGGAAATTCTAAAGGAGTTACGCCTTGCGGGTGGCTCCTGCCGCGTCGGGTTTCTCGCCCAGCGGCTGGGGGTTTCAGATGAAACAGTTCGGCGTAACATTAAGGCGTTGCAGGCCAAATCACAGGTTCGCAAGGTGCATGGTGGCGTGTTACTGGCCGAAGACCTGACCCTGACCGAACAACCCTTTCAGGCCCGCATGAGCGAGAACGCCACGGCCAAGCGCCAACTGGCCGCCAAACTGGCCGAAATGATCAATGACGGGGATTCGCTGTTCCTCGACATCGGTTCGACCTCGGCCTATGCCGCCCAAGCGCTGCGCAACCATCATAACCTATATGTGGTCACCAATTCGCTGACCGTCGCCAGCACCTTGGCCAGTCGCAACAACAACCGTGTGTTTTTTGCAGGCGGTGAATTGCGTGAACATGATGGCGGCGCTTTTGGCCAGGACGCGATTGCCTTTATCCGGCGGTTTAACGTGCAATATGCGGTGTTCTCGGCTGGCGCGATCAACAGCGAAGTCGGCTTTATGCTGCACGATTTGCAAGAAGCCGACCTGCTGCACGAGGCCGCCAAACGCGCCCAAACACGCATCGTTTTAGCTGATAGCGCCAAATTCGGCCACCGCGCGCCAATTGCGATTGCCGATCAGGCCAGTTTTGACATCTTGATCACCGAAACACCCCCCTCCGACGCCATCACCACAATGCTGGGGCAAAACGAAATCTCGCTGGTGATGGCGGCCACCGGGGGGGAACATTGAATGCAAGGCTATCTGGAAACCATCCTCGCAATCACTGGCCAAGCCGAGGCCATCCCCAAACAATTCTTTCGTCAAAAGCTCGACATCTTGCACAAAGGCGACGACAGCCCGGTGACCGTGGCAGACCAGACCTGCGAGCAGTATATCCGCGACGCCTTGGCCGACCGCTTTCCCGATCACTCAATTCTGGGCGAAGAATATGGCCACAGTGATAAGGGCGGCGAATGGTTGTGGATAATCGACCCCATTGACGGCACCCGTTCCTTCATTTCTGGGATGCCGCTCTACAGCATGTTGGTTGCCCTGCTGCAGGACGGCGCCCCACAGATCGGCGTGGTGCGGATGCCGGAGCTGGATGAGGTTTTCACAGGCAGCCCTGATGGCGCTTTCCTGAATGGCGCGCGCCTTGCCACCTCAAACGTCACCGATCTGGCGGACGCCTATCTATACATCAATGAGGGCAACAAGATCGCACTTGCTGACCCTGCCTTGTTTCAACGCCTGTGCACATCGGGCCGTGAACAACGGCTGGGGTATGATGGATACCCGCATATGTTGGTGGCGATGGGGCACGCAGACGCCTGCATTGATTTTGATCTGGAGCCCTACGACTACCTGCCACTGGTGCCTGTGGTCACGGCGGCCGGGGGTGTCATCACGGACTGGCAAGGCGCCCCGCTAAGCCTGAAATCTGACGGGCG
>DEIK01000001.1:28094-28349 GCA_002352425.1 Rhodobacteraceae bacterium UBA2776 | reverse complement strand
GGGCGTGGCTGGCATGACCCAAAACGCGGGCGCGAATGGTCAGGCCCTTGTCCTTGGCCGCATCCTCTGACGCCATCACCAGCGCCGCCGCACCGTCCGAAATCGACGACGCATTCGCCGCCGTGACGGTGCCGGTTTTGCTAAAGGCCGGACGCAATTCAGGGATCTTCTCAGGCCGCGCCTTGGCAGGTTGCTCATCGGCAACAACCACAGACTCGCCCCGACGGCTCTTAAGGGTAACAGCCGCGATTTCCC
>DEIK01000001.1:8844-28001 GCA_002352425.1 Rhodobacteraceae bacterium UBA2776 | reverse complement strand
GCGAAGGTGCCCATCAAACGCCCCTTGTCATAGGCATCCTCAAGCCCGTCCAAAAACATGCTGTCCTGTACGTTTTGATGCCCAATCCGCGCCCCGCCGCGCATTTTTGGCAGCAAATATGGCGCTTGTGTCATGCTTTCCATACCGCCCGCCACCATCACATCCGTACCGCCCAGAGCGATCTGATCAAACGCCACCATCGCCGTTTTCATGCCCGAGCCACACATTTTATTCAGCGTGGTCGCGGGAACTTCTTCGCCCAATCCTGCCGCAAATCCGGCTTGGCGCGCAGGCGCTTGGCCCAATCCAGCGGGCAACACGCAGCCCATCAAAAGCTCTTGAATTTGCTCAGGTTTTGCCCCGGCTCCTTCGATAGCGGCCTTAATCGCAGCGCCCCCTAAAACCGGTGCATCGACATCCGCAAACACCCCTTGAAATCCACCCATTGGCGTGCGCGCGGCACCTGCGATAACGACGTTCTTCATGGCTCTATCCTCAAATAATCTGACTTGCATACCGATTGGTAACGATTGCCCGCTACGTTGGCCCTAACGAACTACGACGGAGTGCAAGATGCAACTAGAAACAACCACCAGAAACGACGCGCTGATCATTACCGCCGTGATGCCGCGCATTGATGCGGCCATCGCGATCCAGTTTAAAGATGAAATGCGGGACGCCTGCGATGGTGGCCCTGCCCGTGTGGTGCTGGATTTGGCCGATGTTGATTTCATCGACAGCAGCGGTCTTGGTGCCATTGTGGCCACCATGAAACTGCTGGCCCCAGATCAAAAACTGGAATTGGCAACCCTCAGCGACAATGTCGACAAGGTGTTCCGGCTGACCCGCATGGACAGCGTATTCGCCATCCACTCCACCACAGATGCAGCATTTACCAACATTATCCATGCATCTTGATACGACAAAACCTGTAAAACATCGAGCAATCTCATTGTCAAACTCATCCCAACACCATGACAAATATATGAAATTTGCCATTCCCGGCACCGAAATTGCAGTGCGAAACGGGCTGGCAGATACGATCTCGGCCTTGCGGGTTTTAAACCTGTCCGGTGAAGACTATGGCACAATCGAATTGGTGTTGGCCGAGGTGATGAACAACATTGTTGAACACGCCTATGCCGACTCGCCAGACGGGGTAATCGAGCTGACCATCCAACCCAAAGAGCGCGGCTTGTATTGTACGTTCAATGATAATGGCCATCCTATGCCCGATGGAACCGTCCCGCTTGGAAACCTGTCGTCGCTAAACTGCGAAGTAGATGATCTTCCCGAAGGTGGTTTTGGCTGGTTTTTGATTCGCGATCTGGCACGGGATCTGGAATATAAACGCAAATGTGGCAAAAATATTCTGACCTTTCGCATCGCAATTGAGCTGCCGAATCTCCCTGTATCCTAACCCAACATTGATCATGCCACCCTTGACGCAGGACCGGGCAACAGGTTTTGCATCCAAGTTTTGGCATCCCGGATCGAAAAGTTCAAAACGCCCCAGAATTGCCCTAAAGGCTCCTCATCTCGAACAGAATACTCCGCGATAGTGTAAGGGTAGCTGCATATAGCTTCCCTCGGCGTCGTGTTTCATAGCCCCCACCCAGTTCGCGACGTCGAGGTTTACTTCCCCAGAAAATCAAATTGGAATTGCCGCGCAATCAGCCTAGGCTCCTCAGATACGTCAAGGGAGATGCTTATGCGCGACTACCACCTGCCGGGCCGCTCTGCTGTTTATGCCAGCAACGCCATGTGCGCCACATCACACCCATTGGCCGCAAAAGTCGCGGTTCAAATGCTCGAGGCTGGCGGAAACGCCGTAGATGCCGCCATCGCAGCTTCGGTTTTACTAGGCATTTGCGAACCACAAAGCACTGGCATCGGCGGGGATTGCTTTGTACTGCTCAGCCCAGCTGGGACCGACGACGTGATCGCCCTAAACGGCTCTGGCCGTGCCCCCGCCGGGCTATCCGCCAAAAAAATACGCCGCAACGGTCATAAAACCATACCGATTGGCGGCGTCGAAGCCGTCACAATCCCTGGCGCGATTGACGCCTTTTGCCGCCTTTCCAAAGACTGGGGCAAACTGGGGCTAAAAGCCACCCTCGCCCCCGCCATCCATTACGCCCAAACCGGTGTTCCAGCAGCACCGCGCACCGCATTCGATTGGGCCGCCAACGCCAAACGCCTACAAGGGGCCGCGCGTGACTTTTATCTGAACGACGGCACCCCCCTAACGGCAGGGCAAATGTTCCGCGCGCCGCAACAAGCAGAAGTGCTACGCCGCATCGCTATGGACGGTCGCGACGGGTTTTACGAAGGCGAAGTAGCCGAAGATATGGTCGCGTCCCTACAAGCCTTGGGCGGCTGCCACACACTCGATGATTTTGCCGCCACCGCCTGTGAATACACCACTCCCGTTGCGGGCACTTACAAAGGCTATGAACTGCTGGAGCACCCGCCAAACGGCCAAGGTGCCACCGCGATTTTGATGGGCAACATTCTGTCGCACTTTAATTTGCCGTCAATGGAACCCTTCGGGGCCATGCGCGCCCACATCGAGGCCGAAGCCGCCAAACTGGCCTATGATGCTCGCGACCGTTTCATCGCTGACGCCGCTCTGACAACACGCCTGGATCACATGTTGGCGGACGAAACAGCCAGCAAACTGGCCGCCCTCATCGATCCAAAACGTGCCATGCAGACCCCCGAAAAACTGGCCCAAAACACACACAAAGACACGGTCTACCTGACCATCGTTGACAAGGATCAGATGGCTGTTTCCATAATCTATTCAACATTTTACGCCTTTGGTTCAGGTCTTGCCTCCGATAAATTCGGGGTCTTGTTCCAAAACCGCGGATCCGGATTCAATCTGACCCAAGATCACCCAAATGAGGCCGGCGGTGGCAAACGCCCCATGCACACCATCATCCCGGGCATGTTAAAACAAGACGGCAAAGTGATTATGCCCTTTGGCGTGATGGGCGGGGCTTATCAGCCAAACGGCCATGCGCGTTTCCTGACCAATATGGTCGATTTCGGCCTGCACCCCCAAGCCGCGATTGATGCACCACGCAGTTTTGCCTTTGAAGGCGAGATGTCGGTGGAGCGTGGATATTCTGACGCCGTGCGCCAAGAATTGGCCGATATGGGGCACAATGTGATCGTCCCCGCTGGCGCAATCGGCGGAGCCCAGGCGATTCAAATTGACCACAAAAACGGCGTCTTGATCGGCGCATCTGATCCACGCAAGGACGGCTGTGCCTTGGGATACTAGCGCGAAAAGCCGTAAGGCTTGAGGGACTTTGTTCTAATTTAGTTGAAACTGCAGAGGGTACTGACCATCCTCAAAATCGCCGAATAGATCGGTCAAATCCGGGTGGCTGATCGGCTCGCCTGTATAGTCCGCAATCAGGTTTTGCTCGGACACATAAGCCACATAATAGCTTTGATCGTTTTCCGCCAAAAGGTGGTAAAACGGCTGGTCCTTATTGGGCCGCACTTCCTCGGGAATCGCCTCATACCAATCTTCGGTATTGGCAAACATGGCGTCCACATCAAACACCACACCCCGAAAAGGATGCTTGCGATGGCGCACAACTTGCCCCAAGTGGTATTTCGCGTGTGATTTTAACATTGCCATTTGGCCCCCATGTGACGTTATTAAAGCCTTAATCACCGTGTTGTCCATGCGATTTGACACAAAATAAGGAAACAGTCTGTGAACCTATTTCTAACAGTGCTCGAAATCGTGACGCCAGTGTTCTTGCTTGGCGCAATAGGGTTTATCTGGGTTAAAATGGGGTTTGAATACCGCGTTGAATTCGTAACCCGACTGGCCATGACATTGGCCGTCCCCTGCCTGATCTTCACCTCCCTGATGCGCACCCAAATCGACCCGACGGCACTGGCCACTCTCTCATTGGCTGCCCTTGTTGCTTATGGCGCGGTCACGTTAACCTCCTATTTAATTCTTAAAATCAGCAACTTGGACAACCGAACCTACCTTGCCCCCATTATTTTTGGCAACACAGGCAACCTTGGCCTGCCACTGGCTTTATTTGCTTTTGGCGAGGTCGGATTGGGATATGCGGTCGTAGTCTTTGCCATTATGGCGGTGCTGTCATTCACCTTTGGCGTCTGGTTGGTATCCGGCGGCGGCTCCCCTCTAAAAGCCCTGAAGGAGCCGATTGTCGCCGCCACTTTGTTGGGCGCTTTATTCATGTGGATGGGCTGGGAAACCCCGAAACCGTTAACCAACACACTGCAATTGATCGGCCAAATGGCGATTCCCATAATGCTGTTGACTTTGGGCGTCGCTGTTGCCCGCCTTAAACCTGGCCGCATGGGGCGCGCCGTTTGGTTATCTCTGGCCAAGGTCGTGATTTGCATCGGGGCGGCGGTTGGTACGGGCCTTTGGCTGGCGCTGCCCGCCATCCCATTTGCCGTGCTGGTGTTACAAATTTCGACCCCCGTGGCTGTGACCTCATACATGTTGGCCGAAAAATACGGCGCGGATTCGGACGCTGTGGCGGGGCTGGTGGTGGTGTCCACCGTGTTGGCCGTCATCACAATTCCGCTGACATTGGCGTTTCTGTTATAAAGACGCAATTTCACCTTTTATCACATCCCGGAAACGGGCTATACTGACGCCAATAATACATAAAAAAAGAAAAGCGAGAGGCATATGAGCAGACTTCTTCGCGCGACAGTTTTGACGATCCTAGTGGCCTCTTGTGGGGGCGGTGGTAACTATTCCGCGCCGCGTAATCTTGATGACGCCTGTGGTATCCTCAAACAGCGCCCGACTTTCCTAAAAGCAATGCGCAAATCCGAGAAACGCTGGGGCGTGCCTGTCCATGTGCAGATGGCCACCATCTATCAGGAAAGCAAATTCATCGGCAACGCCCGCACACCGTTCAAATATGTGCTTGGGGTCATTCCGATGGGGCGTCAATCCTCGGCCTATGGCTATTCTCAGGCGCTGGATGCGACCTGGAAAGAGTATAAAAACGGCCCCGGTCGTGCGGGTGCCAAACGCGATGATATTGGTGACGCCACTGATTTCATGGGTTGGTATATGGCGCAATCAAATGAACGCCTTGGCATTGCCAAAACCGATGCCCGCAACCAGTATCTGGCCTATCACGACGGGCGCACGGGCTACGCGCGTGGCACCTACAAAAGCAAGCCATGGCTGGTTCGGATCGCGGGCGAAATTGATCAACGCTCTGACACATATCGCAGTCAATTACAGGCCTGCGGCAAGTCTTAGCGCAAAAGCAATCCCTAGGGCTTGAGCCCTCGGGACTTCGCCTCAAGATCAATGCTGAACAAGCGCTGGGACAGTGACATACCCTTGTCCAATTCGTTCAGGATCAGAGTTGTTTCGCCGCCCGTATCGTTGACGATCACCCATTGGCGCAACTCCACCGGATTCGACGTGAACATCATACGGATTTTACCGTATTCGGGATGTTTCGGGTCTTGGGCCACCACAGTTGTGGATTTCCCATCCGAGGAATGCCCAACCACCATTTTGGCCGCCGACAGGTTGACGTTCTTTTTCAAAACGATGCTTAAAGGGGTGCGACCAAGCGGGTATTGCTCTGGCGGCTGGTTGGATTTACCGTCGAAAATGGCGACCGTGCCACCGCCTGCCATGACCACACTTTTGTCAGGCGGATTATACTCAAACCGGATACGTCCTGGGCGTTTGATATAGATCTTGCCGATCGAAATTGTGCCATCCGCATTGATCTGCGTAAACCCGCCTTTGGCCGTGGTGAATTTGTTCAAATAACTGGAAATCGTGTTCAGCGACAGCTTTTCAGCTGACACAGGCAGGGCGAGGGCAACCCACAAAAGGGGCATGATCAATACACGTAAATGTTTCATAGGTCCTATTTAACCATCAGTTAGGGGTTTTCCACCCCTAACTCACTTCTTCGTGACTTCAAGCGGCTTAATGCTGCTCGGGGATCAGGATTTCGCGCTTGCCAACATGGTTGGCCGCACTGACCAGACCCGCATCCTCCATCTGCTCAACCAGACGTGCAGCCTTGTTGTACCCAATCGCCAGTTTGCGCTGAATATAGCTGGTCGAGCATTTGCGGTCCTTCACCACAATCGCCACCGCAGTGTCATAGAGCGCGTCTTCGCCATCGGTGTTACCGCCCAAACCCAAAACCTGATCAATGCTGCTCTCGCTGTCGCTGTCCGGTCCTTCAACCACGCCAGAAATATATTCCGGCACGCCAAAGCTCTTCAGATGGTTGACGATTTCCTCAACCTCTTCGTCGCTCACGAATGGGCCATGCACCCGGGTGATTTTCGCGCCACCCGCCATATACAACATGTCGCCCATGCCCAGCAATTGCTCGGCACCCTGCTCACCCAGAATGGTGCGGCTGTCGATTTTGCTGGTGACTTGGAATGAAATCCGTGTCGGGAAGTTGGCTTTGATCGTACCGGTGATCACATCAACTGACGGGCGCTGTGTGGCCATGATCAAGTGAATACCCGAGGCTCGCGCCATTTGCGCAAGGCGTTGAATACACGCCTCGATTTCCTTGCCAGCCACCATCATCAGGTCGGCCATCTCGTCAACCACCACCACAATATAGGGGATAGTTTCGGGGGCAAACTCTTCGGTCTCGAAAATCGGATCACCCGTTTCGTCATCAAACCCGGTCTGAACCGTGCGGCTGAACATCTCGTTCTCGGCTTGGGCAGCACGCACACGGCTGTTGTACCCTTCGATGTTACGCACACCCATTTTAGACATCTTGCGATAACGCTCTTCCATCTCGCCGACGGTCCATTTCAAGGCAACAACCGCCTTTTTCGGGTCCGTTACAACGGGTGACAGCAGATGCGGAATGCCGTCATAGACCGACAGTTCCAGCATTTTAGGGTCAATCATAATCATCCGGCATTCTTCGGGGGTCAGCTTGTAAAGCAGGCTTAGGATCATCGTGTTGATCGCCACCGATTTACCGGACCCCGTCGTCCCCGCGATCAAAAGATGCGGCATCTTGGCCAGGTTCGCGACAACAGGATCGCCGCCAATATCTTTGCCCAAGGCAAGCGGCAAACGCAGATTGCTATCGCCGAAATCACGGGCTGACAGAATTTCGCGTAACATCACTTTTTCACGGTGCTCGTTGGGTAACTCGATCCCGATGACCGTGCGGCCAGGCACTGTCGAAACCCGCGCCGAAAGCGCCGACATCGAGCGGGCAATATCATCGGCCAAGCCAATGACACGGCTGGCTTTCAAACCGGGTGCAGGCTCCAGCTCATACATTGTGACCACAGGCCCCGGACGCACGCTGACGATATCGCCTTTGACGCCATAGTCATCCAAAACTGTTTCCAGCATCCGCGCATTTTGTTCCAGCGATTCATCCGACAATTGGTGACGCTGGATACCTATATGGTTTTCCAACAGCGACAGCGGCGGATGTTCATAAGCCGAGTGATTGTCTTCGAATTGCAATGCTGGCTGCGCTTCGGCCTTGGCTTGGCGCGATGCTGGTGTGGCTTTGCGTGTATTGTGTTGCACCACGGCTTTAGGCGGCTCAGTCACTTGCACCACGGGGGCAGCTGTGGCTTGTGGCTCATACATCATCGGGCCGGTTGCCCGCTCGGCAACTGGTTGCGCTACCATCGGCGGCTCCACATCCAAAATCAACGGCTGAGGGCTATTGCGCCGCGTCACCTGTGGTTCGGCCCGTGCGGCGGTCAACGTCGGAACCTGACGAACACGCTGTTTAATCGCATCCGAAATCCGCGCCTTGATGCGGTCTTCGCCGATTTCCTCAATCACATCAGGCGCCAATTCTTGCTCAACCCACTCGGGTTCTGGGTCAGGGCCACGCTTCATCAAGGAGGCCAAAAGCCCTTGTTTTACAGGCTGTTCCTGCTCGATATATTCGTCATGGACCGGCGCATGGCCAGCCACTGGTGGCTCTGCACGCACAATCGCTGCTGGGCGTTGCATCGGTTCAGGCACCGCCGCATGGGCCGCAGCCTCGGCCGCCGCTTCTTCAGCCTCGCCACGCAAACGCTCTTTGCGCACCGCATGTTTTTCTTGTGCAACACGCGCCGCAATCGCCGCCCCGCGGGCCGATTTCCCCATAACGGTCATGATGCCTGCATAGGTCATCACAATACCAACCAACAAGAACCGCCCAAAGCGTTTCAACTCTGACATGGTGAAACCCAGAACAAACAAAGACATCGAAATCATCAAAATGCCCATCAATAGCGCAACGATTTTCAACCCAAAGGCCGCACTAACAGGCACCATGCCCAACACCGCGCCTAAAACCATATCGCCAAACAGGCCACCTAGACCAAAGCTGTGGATCCAACCTGCCGACGGCACATGGGTCGACGCATAAACCGCCAATAACGCAATCGAAATCGGCGCGAAAATCAAACGACCAAGGGCGCGGTCCGTGCCGTTATGGGTTGCGAACCGCGCGCCCCACACCAACAAGGTAATCGCAATCGCCCAAGATCCCCAGCCCACAATCACGAACAAAGGTGCCGCGATAGATGCCCCCATCCGGCCCAGCCAATTTTGTACAGGCGCTTGCGAGGCTGCCAGCCAATTGGGGTCGGACGGCGTGTAGGACGCCAGCATCATTGCCACCAGAATACCCAGCACAGCCATGCCGATGCCAATCAACTCCTTGCTGCGTCGTTCAATCGCAGCCTGCAATTTGGAATCCAACAATGGGTCACGTTGTTTCGCGGTATAAGATGCCATTTCTGCCTCGTCCTTAACTATATAAACAGCGTTTCAGGCGTGTCAGCCCGTGTCGCATTTCTATTTTTGGGGCCACCATCGCCACACGAATGTAGCCGTGACCCGGATTTTTTCCGTCAACATCGCGGCTTAGATAGGCACCTGGCAAAACACGCACGCCCGTCTCTTTCCAAGCTTTCAAGGCTGCCGCTTCGCCATCCTTAACCGGCAACCACAAGAAAAATCCTGCCTCGGGGCTGACGTAGCCCTCCACATCGCCGAAAATCTCATCAGCTATGTCAAATTTCTCGCGATACAATTCACGATTCTTTTCCACATGAACTTCATCAGCCCAAATTCTCTCGGCCACGCGCTGTAACGGCAATGGCACAGGGGCGCCGGAAAAATCGCGTAACTGTTTAATGCGCGCGATTGATTTTGGGCCACCCGCCACAAATCCAGACCGCAATCCCGGCAAGTTTGAGCGTTTGGAAAGCGAATGAAAAATCAGCACACGTTCAGGGTCGGCCCCCATTTCGCGGGCCACCTCAAGCGCACCAACCGGCGGCGCATCACGGTAGATTTCACTATAGCATTCGTCTGCAAAAATCTGGAAATCGTGTTTTTCCGCCAGCACAATCAGGTCGCGCCAATACTCGGCTGACGCCACAGCGCCCTGTGGGTTTGAGGGCGAACAGATATAGGCAATCGCGGTGCGGTCCAGCACATCCTCGGGCAGGCTCGCGTAATCGGGCATGAACCCGGTATCGGCTGTCGCTGCCACATAGATCGGCTCGGCCCCAACCGAAAGCGCGGCCACGGCGTAAACCTGATAGAACGGGTTCGGTGTCAGGACGACCGGCACTTCACCGTTTTTCGTTTCCGGACACAGCGCCATCGCAGCGTTGTACAACCCTTCGCGGGTGCCGTTTACTGCAGAAATTTGGCTCGCCGCTTCCAGCACCACGCCAAAACGGCGTTTGATCCAGGCCGCTATTGATGACAGCAATTCGGGCGACCCCGCATTTGGCGGATATTTGCGAAATTCGTGGTTATGTTTGGCAATGATCTCCAAAATCCAATCTGGAAAATCATGCTGTGGCTCGCCAATCGTCATATGCACCACATCGCCACCCGCCGCATGAACGTCGAGAAGACCGCGCAGACGCGGGAATGCATACTCTGGAAGGTCCGAAAACCGCTCAGGAAAAGTCATATCTGCCTCAAATGTCGGAGTCATTTCGCCCCGTTTGGGATGAATCTAGACCAGTCTTTTGCGCGGGTCCAGAAAAACCCAAGGAAAATATGTAGTTGGGTCGGGCAGTTGTGGCATTTAGGCCAATGCGGTCTCGGCAGCGGCTCCGATGCGTAATAGGCGTTCTTCGCTCATCGGGGGGCTAAGGAACATGATACCACAAGATGCTGTGCCAGTCGGCAATGTTAGCCCCGCCGACCCCATCAAATTTCCGATCCGCGTATTGCGCAATGCGTGCAAGTTTTCGGTAATATAATAGTCGTGATCGGTTGCCAAACGGTGCTGATTGGGAGGCAGAATTTGCGATGTCGGCATGATAACCGCATCATAACCGGCCACACGGGCATGATAGGCCGTTCGCAATTTGCGCAATGTCATCCACCCCTCCACGAACTCGACGCCGGAAAACGTCGCGCCCGCCCGAAAACGTGCCAAAATCTCGACGAACATCTTGTCAGGGGCCGCCTCTATTTCCGCGTGCCACTGCGCATAAGCCTCGGTCGTGAACAAAACAGCCGACAATTCCAACGCTTCAGTGACCTCCGGCGCGACCCCGTCTTCCACGATGGCCCCTGCGGCTTTCAACTTCTCAACCGCCGTCAAAAACGCAGCCATCGGCTCGTCTCGCACACCCTGCATGGCCTCGGTTTGCAGAACCATCAACCGCTTGCCCCGCAAGCTGGCCCCCGTCAAATCCGCAGGCTTGCCGCCCTCAAGCACTGCCAATATCAGCGCCGCATCCTCGACCGTGCGGCACAACGGCCCAACCGTGTCAAAGCTCTCGCACAAGGGCACGACACCCTTTAGCGACAAGCGCCCCGAGGTGGTTTTCAACCCCACCAGTTCGTTCCACGCCGACGGGATCCGGACCGACCCCCCCGTATCCGACCCAATCCCACAAGGCGCCAAATCAAACGCCACCGAGGTCGCCGCCCCTGACGAAGACCCCCCCGAAACCGCGTCAGGATCATTCACACTGGGCGGCGTTTCGGTCACCGGATTAAACCCCAACCCTGAAAATGCCAGCTCTGACATGTGGGTTTTCCCCAAACACACCAGCCCCGCCTCGGTTGCATTTTTCAACACTTCTGCGTCCTCACCCGGGACGCGCCCCTTCAACAAATCGGACCCCGCCTCGGTCACAACGCCCGCCGTGTCGAACAGGTCTTTCCATGACACAGGAACACCGTCCAGCAACCCGCGCCGCACACCATCACGGGCCCGCTTTGCCGCCGCCGTGGCCTCGGCTATGGCGCGTTCTTCGGTCAGGCGCGCATAAATCCGGTGCTGCAACGGATGTGCCTTGATCGCATCCAAATAGGTCTGCGTCAGCGCCACAGGGTCAATTTCGCCAGCCCCGATCCCGCGCCCCAAATCGCCCGCGCTCATTTTCAACCATTGCTGTGACATGTCCAAACTCCCTGTGGATTTTTTGAACGCTAACGCGGACACAGCGCATGGACAATCCCGAAAGCCACGCCATATTAAAGGGTATGAAATTCGACTCAGATATTCTCATCATCGGCGGCGGGTTGAACGGGCCTGCCTTGGCCCTTGCCTTGGCAGACGGCGGTTTCAGCGTCACCATCATTGACGCCCTACCCGCCGAAACCCGCGGCAACGAAGGTTTTGATGGACGCGGATATGCGCTGGCGCTGGCATCGCAACGCCTATTGTCAGCCATTGACATCTGGAGCGATGTTGCGGCCCATAGCCAACCGATCAACGAAGTGAAAATCACAGACGGACGTGCTGGTGAAGGCCCTTCTCCCTGGATGTTGCACTTTAACAGCGACGAGTTGGCGGAGGGGCCGATGGGCTTCATGGTCGAGGACCGTCACCTTTACCATGCTTTCCAGTCGGCGCTAAAACGCCACCCATTGATCCGACAAATCAACGGCGAAACGGTGATCAGCCAGACCACCGGCGTGGCCCACGCAACTGTGCAGACGGCCAGCGACAAGACACTGACAGGGCGTATTGTAGTTGGTTCGGACGGGCGCAAAAGCGGCACAGCGCAACGGGCTGGCATCAAGCGCCGTGGCCATGACTATAACCAAACCGCATTGGTTTGCGCGATAGAGCACGATCTGCCGCACCACGGCATTGCGCATCAGTTTTTCATGCCACCGGGGCCACTTGCGATCTTGCCTCTGACCGGCAACCGCGCGTCAATCGTCTGGAGCGAAGAAACACGTGAGGCCGCGCGGATCAATGCATTGTCCGATGAGGATTATCTCGCCTATCTGCGCCCCCGCTTTGGCAGCTTCCTTGGTGAAATCCGGCTGGCGGGAGCGCGGTTCACCTATCCACTGAACCTGACACTGGCCACCAGTTTCATTGCGCCGCGGCTGGCGTTGATTGGTGATGCGGCACATGGGGTGCATCCGATTGCAGGTCAGGGTTTGAACCTTGGCTTGCGCGATGTCGGGGCTTTGGCCGAGGTTTTGATACGCGCCAAACGGCGCGGCGAAGACATAGGGGCAGTAGATGTACTAGAGCGCTATCAAGCTTGGCGTGAATTTGACACCGCCACTTTGGCCTTGGCCACAGATGGGTTCAACAAGCTGTTTTCCAACGATAATTCCATTTTGCGTGCGGGGCGCGACATTGGCCTTGGCATTGTCAACGCTCTGCCTTCGGTGCGAAAACGCTTCATCCGTGAGGCCGCAGGGCTGACGGGGGATGTTCCAAAATTGCTCCAAGGCCGACAGATTTAGCGCGCGCCAGCGAAGAAAGCCGTCAGGCTTGATAAGCGGCTGGATTAGGCCAACTTGCGTGCTTCATCCACCAACATCACCGGAATCCCGTCGCGGATCGGAAACGCCAAACCGGCGGTTTTAGAGACCAATTCCTGCGCCTTGGCATCATACTTTAGGCCCGCATGGGTCACCGGGCAGACCATTGCCTCCAGCATTTTGGCATCAAATTTAACAGCATCACTCATTGCATCACCCCTCCCCCATCACCGCGTCGTAGCGCGAATTCCATTAATGTCACCAGCGTTTCACGCCGCGCGTTCAACGTCCGCGCTTCCAACAACGCCTGTTTATCCTCGGACGAGAACGGTGCCAGCATCGACAACGAGTTCACCAACATTTCCGTCTCGGCCTTTTTCAGGTTTTCCCAATCCGTGTCCAGTTCTTCAACTTCAAAGAACCGTTCCAACAGCTTCAAAAACCCGTCCCGATCAAAGTCACCGTCATGTTCGACCCCGCCCAGATCGCGCTGGAATTCCTGCCAGTCGATTTTGGCCTGCACATAGGGCAAAAAACCCTCGACCTTGCTCTGATACCGGAACCGTGAAATCCCTGTCAGCGAAATCATATAGCGCCCATCTTCCGTTTCCGTAAAACTGGTGACGCGCCCCGCACAACCCACCGTATGCATCTGTCCTTCGGCCGCATGATCCATCGGCTGGATCATCCCGATCAATCGCTCGCGGGTCTTCAAAACATCCTCAAACATCGCCAGATAGCGCGGCTCAAAGATGTTCAACGGCAACCGTGCACGGGGCAAAACCATCGCCCCGGACAGCGGGAACAACGGTAGTGTGTCGGGCAGATTCGCAGCAGGGATCATGGCCTCCGCCTCTCCTAAAGAAAGATCATTGAACTCAGCTTACGTCGGCCGTTCAACACAACCGGATCTTCTGGTTTCAGCGCGTCAAACACGGTGAACAACTGCGCCTTTGCGGCCCCGTCGTTCCACTCACGATCACGTCGAAACAGTTCCAACAATTCGTTCACAGCTGCCTCGGCTTCGCCCGATGCATGCAGTGCCGTGGCCAATTCCAATCGCGCTTGGTGGTTGTTGGCATCCGCCTCCACAAGACTGCGCAACTCGGCCACTGGCCCCGCATCAGCAGCCTGTTTAGCCAGCTCGATTTGGGCGTGTGCCGTGTCCAGTTCAGCCGTATCTGAAATTTCGGCAGGTGCGCCGTTCAACGTGGCCTCGGCCTGTTCCAGATCATCCAGCGCCAAATATGAGCGGATCAATCCACTGTAAGCTGCTGCATTCACGGAATCTTCTTCCAGAATGGCCGCAAAGGTTTCCTTGGCATCCTCGGCGTCCCCATCTGCCAGCATGCCCTCGGCGGCCTCAATCGCGTCGGCCAAGCCGCCGTCGACTTCTGGACCCAACTCTGCGACCTTATCAACAAAACTCTTGATTTCCGAGGGTGGCACAGCGCCCTGAAACCCGTCCACAGGCTTGCCGTCAACAAAAGCATAGACCGTCGGGATTGACTGAATTTGCAGTTGCGAAGCGATCTGTTGGTTTTCGTCGATATTGACTTTGACCATTTTCACCCGACCGCCCGCTGCTTTCACTTCGGCCTCGAGTGCTGGCCCCAGCGTTTTGCAAGGCCCGCACCACGGCGCCCAGAAATCCACGATCACCGGCACTTCTTTGCTGGTCTCGACCACATCGGCCATAAACGTGGCCTCGGAGGTGTCTTTGATCAAATCGGCGTCTGCGGCGGCATCATTGCCTTGTCCCAGTTCAAGCATATCAAAATTCCATCAATTGGTTTGGTTAGGCCCTATATGTGGGTTCTTGGCGCAAAACCCAAGGGGCATGTTACAGATCAAATGTCGCAAACAGCGGGGCATGGTCGCTGGGTTTCTCCCATCCGCGGGCCTCGCGGACAAGGCGGCTGGAATGTGCAGCGCCCGCGATATCCGCCGTCGCCCAAACATGATCAAGGCGACGCCCCTTGTCCGCCTCATCCCAATCGCGTGCGCGGTAAGACCACCAAGTGTAGAGCTTGCCGTCCGGAATGTCGGCACGGGTCACGTCCACCCATTTGCCGGCGTCCTGAACCTCGGCCAGAGCTTCGACCTCAATTGGCGTGTGGGAAACCACCTTCAGCAGTTTTTTGTGATCCCAAACATCATCTTCGCGCGGGGCAATGTTCAAATCCCCCACCAAGATCGAGCGCGCAGGCGCATTAGCACGAAAATCATCACGCATATCAGACAGGTAATCCAGCTTTTGGCCAAATTTTTCGTTGCTTTCGCGATCCGGCTTGTCACCACCCGCCGGCACATAATGGTTGTGAATGATGACTCCGTTTTCCAACTGTGCCGCCACATGGCGTGCATGTCCAAGGTTGGCAAAATCATGTCGGGCGACCTCTTTGATCGGCCGCCGAGAAAGGATCATCACACCATTATAGCCCTTTTGCCCACTGGCCACGATGTGAGTATAGCCAAGCGACGCAAAACCCTCGGTCGGGATTTTCTCAACGGGTGATTTGCATTCTTGTAGGCACAAAACATCCGGTGCCTCGTCTGCCAGCAGTTTCAAAACGATGGGCTCGCGCAGACGAACCGAGTTGATATTCCAGGTGCAAAGGGTGAATGACATTTTGAGCGCTCCAGTTTGACTTTCCCCTACAATAATCAGACGGTGCCCTATTGACCATCCAATAAGAGGCACGAAAATTATGTTACTGGCCGCAAACCGAAACTACCGATTGCTATTCACAGCCAGCGCCGTGTCCAATCTGGGTGATGGGATTTCTGCGCTGGCCTTTCCGTGGCTCGCCACCTTGATCACCCGCGATCCCGTGATGATCGCGCTGGTTGCCGCCGCCACGCGCCTACCGTGGTTTTTGTTCGCGATCCCCGCTGGCGTGATCACCGATCGGTTTAATCGCCAACGCCTGATGGTACAGGCCGATATATTGCGCCTGATCCTGACCTGCGGCGTGGTTGGGTTGATCCTGTCCGGCCCCGCCTTGCCTTTGCCCGACACTGCCGCGCAAGCACAGACCTTAATCCTTGGTCTTTGCGCTGCTGCATTTTTGCTGGGCTCTGCCGAAGTGATCCGCGACAACGCAGCCCAAACCGCCCTACCGTCAATCGTTAGCAAGGCCGATCTGGAAGCCGCCAACGGCCAGATGTGGAGCGTCGAGCAAATCATGGGGCAATTCGTCGGCCCGCCGCTGGCCGGCCTTCTCATCGCGCTGGCCGTGCCGCTGCCTTTTGCCGTGGACGCCGTAACCTTTGCGATTGCCGCCTGGTGTGTCTGGCTAATCGTCATGCCGCCGCGCAAAGCTGTCAAAATGCCAGATGGGTTCTGGCCGCAATTGGTTGAGGGGATCAAGTGGATATACGTCCACAAGCTGATCCTGCGACTTGCCATAATGTTGGGCCTTTTGAACATGTTAAACATCATTGGCCTGACAGTCCTGGTGCTGTTCAGCCAAGAAGTTCTGGGCCTTGGCGCGGCGGCGCACGGGTTATTGCTGACCGCCGGTGCGGCTGGTGGCGTGATCGGTGGATTGATCGCCCCTCGTATTGTGGCGCGCATCGGTGCCGATGCCAGCGTTAAAATCGCGCTGCTGATCTTTCCCCTGCCCTATCTCGTCATTTCCGTGACCTCTAACCCTTACGTGGTCGCCGCTGCTTTGTTCGTCGAAATGCTTGCAGCAATATTATGGAATGTGGTCACGGTTTCCCTGCGCCAACGCACTATTCCAGATGAATTGCTGGGCCGCGTCAACAGCATCTACCGTTTTTTTGGCTGGGGAACCATGCCGATTGGCGCACTGATTGGCGGGGTGTTGGTGGCAGTGTTTGAACCTGATCTGGGCCGGGAAGCCGCATTGCGGTTGCCGTTCTTAGTCGGTGGGTTGGGGGCAGTGGTGTTGTTTTTCTACGGCCTGGCACGGCTTAAACTAGACAGGTAGGGAGCCAGCATGCATCGCCTTATCGCCAGTCTTGCCATTCTTATCTGCACCACCTCAACTGCGCTCGCTCGCCCGTTGTGGTCGGCCGAACTCATGTCGCTGGATGCCGTGGTGCAGCGTTTCATCGACGATATAGAGCAGAAGGATATGGCAGGTGTGGTCAACGTCGTGCCCGCGCGCATCATAAACCACTATTCCGGAATAATGGAAATGTCACCTGACCAGTTTCGCAACCTAATGGTTGCCCAGATGAGCGAAACCATGCGCCCCGTCACCATCCAGTTCATCAAAATTGAACTGATGGGGCTGGATGTGACCGAAGCCAAAACTGCAGTTGATGAAGGGGTCTTATTCGCGCGGCTTCCCTATTCGATGCAAATGACTTTAAATGGGAAAGAAGTCCAAGCTTCCTCCGCTCTGATTGCTTTGTTCGAGGATAATGAGTGGGGACTCATCCGCATCGAGCCAAACCAAATTACTTTGCTGATCGAAATTTACCCTTTTCTGAAAGACGTTGGGCTTTAGCCAAAAAAAGACCCGGCACAAAGGCCGGGTCAGTCCAACAGGGAGGTGTATGTCATAACCCCGACATACAGGGGAACTCGTTGGTCTGGTATATCACCCAAACCTTAATTTTCCGTTTCACGCGACCAATCTATAGCCGCCAGATTCGGTCACAAGAAGGCGCGCATTGGACGGATCTGGTTCTATTTTTTGACGAAGACGGTAAATATGTGTCTCTAATGTGTGCGTGGTCACCCCAGCATTATAGCCCCAAACCTCGTGCAACAGCACATCGCGGGCCACCACCCCCTCGGTGGCGCGGTACAGGAACTTCAGGATATTGGTTTCTTTTTCCGTCAGCCTGATTTTGCGCTCGTCTTCGGTGATCAACATTTTCATCGAGGGTTTGAACGTGTAAGGCCCCAAAGTGAAAACCGCGTCCTCTGATTGTTCATGCTGGCGCAATTGGGCGCGGATGCGGGCCAACAAAACGGGGAATTTGAACGGTTTGGTCACGTAATCATTTGCACCCGCATCCAATCCCAAAATTGTGTCGGCGTCGCTGTCGTGACCCGTCAGCATCAACACTGGGCATTTCACCCCTTGTTTACGCATCAAACGGCACAATTCACGCCCATCAGTGTCCGGCAGACCAACGTCCAAAATGACCAAGTCATACAGCGCTTCCTTAGCACGCTCCATCGCCTCGGCCCCGCTGCCAGCCTCAAAGACGTCGAAATCCTCGGTCATCACCAACTGTTCGGACAGGGCTTCGCGCAGATCATCATCATCGTCGACCAATAGAATTTTCTTAACACTGTTGTTCATCAAACCACTCCTTGCGCATCTCATACCTCTATATCTGTGCCTGATCGCGACTTTCAACAAGGGCAACGCAACAGTTCTCACGCATCCGTGTCGTAACAGGGCGATATGTTTCAAATCGCTTCAAAAAAAGTTACACATGCAACCATATTTGTAACACGGAGATCAAAATGCCCCGCAAACGCGCCGATCTGGTCCTGACCAAACAGGGTGTCCGGTTTCGCAACCGTCTGATCCCCTGCTCCATCGGACTTGGCGGCATCACGGCTGATAAACGCGAAGGGGACGGGGCAACACCGGCAGGGCGCCACGCAATCACGGGGCTGTATTTTCGCCCCGATCGCATGCGCCCGCCCGCCGACTGGGCCGTGCCGATCCTGCCGGGTGATCTATGGTCTGATGACGGATCAGACCCTGCCTACAACCATTTGGTGCGCAAACCCCATGGCTATAGCCATGAACATTTGCGCCGCGCCGATCCGCTCTATGATATGGTGCTGACCACCGGTTGGAACTGGCCCATCGCCACCCCGGGCAGAGGCTCGGCGATCTTCTTGCACGTCTGGCGCAAACCACATCACCCGACCGAAGGCTGCGTGGCGTTTTCCAAACAAAACCTGTTGTGGATCATCACAAATCTGTCCGCAAACAGCCGCCTGATCGTCCCGGCACCCTAGCGAGAAAAGCCGTCAGGCTTGCTGAGCGGCGTAGTCGCGCTCACCAAAAATGGCCGAGCCAACCCGCACATGACTGGCACCCATCGCCACGGCCCGCTCATAGTCACTACTCATACCCATCGACAGACCCGCCAGATCGTTGCGCTCTGCAATCTTACGCAACAGCGCGAAATGTAGGCTGGCCTCTTCATCGGCGGGTGGTATGCACATCAATCCGACAATCGGCAAATCCAAGGCCCGGCATTCAGCAATAAAGCTGTCCGCATCCGCTGGCATTACCCCGGCCTTTTGCGCCTCTTCCCCCGTATTGACCTGAATAAACAGGTCCGGACAATGCCCCAATTCCTGCTTCAACCGCGCCAGAGCCTTGGCCAGTTTAGGGCGATCCAATGAATGGATTGCCTCAAACAACCCCATCGCTTGGCG
>DEIK01000001.1:0-8718 GCA_002352425.1 Rhodobacteraceae bacterium UBA2776 | reverse complement strand
CCGATGCCCCTCGTTCAACACAGCCTCAACCCGCGCGTCTGGTTGAACCTTCGACACGGCAATCAGACGGGTCGATCCGACGTCACGGCCAACACGGCGTTCTTCACTACGAATTTTTTCTGAAATTTCTGTCAGGGACATTTGCAGTTGGTCCATTATCTATTGATTGATAATACCCTTGTCCCAAAAGAAATGGGGGCACGCAACAGCGCACCCCCAAATAACTTTGGTATTTCAAATCAACTTAGAAGCTGAAGCGGATACCTGCAGTTGCGCGCTTAACGCCAACTTCTGAGTTAGTGTAACCACCAACCAGTGTCGCGCCGCCCAGATCGTATGTTGCACCCAGACCCCAAACGGTGTCGGTTGCAGCAGCTGAATCCTCGTCACCAACGAATGCAGTGATAGTGGTTGCACCCATTGTGTAAGAACCGTTCAGAACGATTTTGTCGATGCCGTCATTGTCAGCATAAGACAGACCAACGCCGAAGTCGCCCAGTTTACCCTGAACAGTCAAAACAGTTTTGTCGCGTGTTACAGCGCCACCGTCTTGAACACCCAATGCAACAGTCCAGTCGCCGAAGTTGTAAGCCAAGTAGGCAGCAATTTCGTTGTTGAAGGCTGATGGATCATTGATAGCGGAATAGGACAGGTGAGCAGTGAAGTCACCAGCGGTGTATTCAACTTCTGCACCATTGTAACCACCAGCGTTTGACTGGTATGAAGTCCAGTTGAAGTAACCTTTGGCAGCAGTGTTTGTTGCCAAACCGCTCCAGCCGTTGCCGTCAAGACCAACGCTTGGCGCGTAAACACCAGGCATACATTCGATCGCACCACAGATGTTACCAACTGTCAGCTTGAAGCCGCCAGATTTCAGGTAAAGTGACGCGCCGGAGAGTGTTGAATTAGCGCCACCGTAAGCCAAGTTTACGCCAGCTTCTTCGTCTGAACGAATACGGATACGACCGCCCAGTTCCAGACCACCGTCTGTTTCTGTAGACACGTCGACGTTAAGCGTCAAACGCTTTTCCAGCGATGTTTTGCTTTGACCAACCGCTGGTGTGTTTGTGTACTTCAGACCAAAACGAGCAGTACCGCTCAATGTTACGTCGGCAGATGCGGCGCCAGTGAAGGCAACCATTGCAGCTGTTGCTAAGAGAACTTTTTTCATTTCGTTTTCCCTATTTGTTAAAATGCACCCCAATTCAGGGAATCCGAATTGAGTATGATGTTGTTTCGCCGTTTGCGCGGATCATTGCAAGTTCCCCGAAACCGCATAACCCATTGCGCCTGATCGTGGTGCAGCTTTGCCACAGTTTTACCCCACTACCGGCAAAGCTTTGCCAGACCCCGTAACACTATACTTATAATGTGACCTCAAAAAGCCTTGCCCGCCTTATATCGGTTGGTTACTAGGGTGTAACAACGAAGTTTGGGGTGTCTCGGATGACAATAGGGCAGAAATTTACAGGTTTATTGGCGATTCTCGCTGTTTCTGGGCTTGCAGCATGTGGCGGCGGGTCTGGCGGATCTTTCGGTTCCGGCGGTTTTTCAGGGGGACGCGACGGGAAAACCCGCACCGACGTCGACTTTCGCACTGAAATTAGCCCTGAACAGCGGCGCGCTGGTGCAAACAAGAAACAACAGGGCCTTTTGTCCCTGTTTCAGGGCGATGCAGACCCCAATATCACCGTTGAGGTGAACAAATACATCTGGAATGCCTCGCTTGAGGTGCTGAATTTCCTACCGATTCAGGCCGCAGACCCGTTTACGGGAATCATTTCCACAGGTTACGGCACCCCACCCGGTGGTGGCCGCGCTTATAAGGCCACTATATATGTGCAGGATCCGGCGCTCGATGCCCGTTCGCTGAATGTATCACTTCGCACCCGCAGCGGTGTGGCCAGCGCCGATACGGTACGTGCCGTTGAGGATGCGATCCTCACCCGTGCGCGCCAGTTGCGGATACGTGACGGCAAGCTCTAAACGTCCGGCCTCTTATACACCACAGTTACGCCGGGCCTTATCGTCCGGCGTTTTCACTTTAAGGATACGATCAATATGTCCGGCTACATCGCGAATGAAATCGAAGCAAAATGGCAGGCCGCCTGGAACAACGCCGAGGTGTTCAAAGCCACCCGCGATGAATCCAAGCCGAAGTATTACGTGCTCGAGATGTTCCCCTACCCATCCGGTCGTATCCACATGGGCCACGTTCGCAATTACACCATGGGCGACGTGATTGCGCGCTTTAAGATGTCGACGGGCCACAACATCCTGCACCCAATGGGCTGGGACGCATTTGGTATGCCCGCTGAAAACGCCGCGATGGCCATTGGTGGGCACCCGAAAACATGGACCTACGACAACATCGCCGACATGCGCGCCCAGATGAAGCCACTGGGACTGTCCATTGACTGGTCTCGCGAGTTCGCCACTTGCGATCCTGAATACTATGGTCAACAGCAGGCGATGTTCATTGATATGCTGGGCAAAGACCTGATCTATCGCAAGAAAGCCACTGTAAACTGGGATCCGGTCGATATGACCGTTTTGGCCAATGAACAGGTGATTGACGGCAAGGGTTGGCGCTCTAATGCCGAGGTTGAACGCCGCGAGTTGACCCAATGGTTCTTTAAAATCTCGGATTTTTCCGAGGAATTGCTGAGTGCGCTTGACGGTTTGGAAAACTGGCCGGAAAAAGTCCGCACCATGCAGGCCAACTGGATTGGCAAATCGCGCGGGCTGCAATTTGCCTTTGATCTGACCACGCCGACGGCAGGTTTTGATGACATCGAGGTCTTCACCACCCGCCCTGACACCCTGAACGGCGCCAATTTCGTCGGCATTTCACCAGATCACCCGCTGGCCAAGGCGCTTGAGGCTGATTCCCCCGAGGTCGCCGCCTTTGTGGACGAATGCCGCCGCATGGACACCACCGAAGCGGCGATGGAAAAGGCCGAGAAAAAGGGCTTTGATACCGGCCTAACTGTGCAACACCCTATATACCCCGACCAAACCTTGCCCGTTTGGATCGCCAACTTCATCTTGATGGGCTACGGCACCGGCGCGATCTTTGCCTGTCCCGCCCATGATCAACGCGATCTGGACTTTTCGCGCAAATACGATCTGCCCGTGGTTGATACCTTCTTTGCGCTGGATAACGACACAGCCGTTGAAAACACTGCCTTCGTGCCGCCAAAAACCGAACCCGTGAAATGGGTCAATCATTTCGCAGGTCTGGACGTGGCCACCGGCCAAGAGGCGATTGATACAACAATCGACTGGTGCGAAGCCAAAAACATCGGCAAAGGCGTGACGCAATTCCGCCTGCGCGATTGGGGCCTGTCGCGCCAACGCTATTGGGGCTGCCCCATTCCGGTGGTGCATTGCGACACCTGCGGCGTGGTGCCCGAGAAAAAAGAGAACCTACCGATCGAGCTGCCCTTTGATGTCAGTTTTGACATCCCCGGCAATCCGCTGGACCGCCACCCAACATGGCGCGACACCCCTTGCCCGTCTTGTGGTAAGCCTGCCAAACGCGAAACCGACACCATGGATACCTTTGTGGATTCCTCATGGTACTTCGCCCGCTTCACATCCCCACACGCCAAAACGCCCACCGATCTGGACGACGCCGCCTACTGGATGAACGTCGACCAGTATATTGGCGGAGTCGAGCACGCGATCCTACATCTGCTGTATTCGCGCTTCTTTGCCCGCGCCATGAACATCACGGGGCATTTACCCGAAAAAGCCATTGAGCCCTTCAACGCGCTGTTCACCCAAGGCATGGTGACGCATGAAATCTATCAAACCGCCGATGCAAAGGGCCGTCCGGTCTATCATTTGCCCGAAGATGTCGACCTAGACACCAAAACGGTTACGGCCACAGGCGAAGCGCTGAAAATCATCCCCTCGGCCAAAATGTCCAAATCCAAGAAAAACGTCGTCGATCCGATGTCGATCATCGAATCTTACGGCGCGGACACAGCGCGTTGGTTCGTGCTGTCCGATTCTCCTCCTGAACGCGACGTCGAATGGACCGCTTCGGGTGCCGAGGCCTCGCATAAATTCCTGACCCGCATTTGGGGCCTGTGTGATCGCATCGGCAAAATGCAGGGCGGCAAAGCAAGTGAAGACGACGCCCTACTGCGCGCCATGCACCACACCATCACCGACGTCACAGCTGGTATTGAAGGTTTTGCTTTCAACACCTCGATCGCCAAAATCTACGGTTTCGCCAATACGCTGTCAAAATCAGACGCAAGCCAGCCAACGCAAAAAATGGCCGTTAAGGTCTTGGCACAGCTGATGTCCCCTTTCACCCCACATCTGTCCGAATCCATCTGGGCCCATCAGGACGGCGAAGGCCTGATCACGCTGGCCCCTTGGCCTGTCGCTGATCCCGCCATGCTGATCGACGACACGGTGACCCTACCAATCCAAGTCAATGGCAAACGCCGCTCTGAAATCAAAGTGCCAGCTGATATGCCAAAAGATGAGGTTGAAAAAATCGCGCTGGCAGATCAAGCTGTGGTCAAGGCGCTCAACGGTGGGTCGCCCAAAAAGGTAATCGTCGTTCCAGGCCGGATTGTGAATGTTGTCATATAAACGCAGAACCCTAGTCCTCTCCTTGCTGGCGCTTGGCGCTTGCGGGTTCCAACCTGCCTATGGGCCAACGGGGCCGGCAGCCAACCTACAAGGCTCTATCGAGGTCGACGCCCCAAATACGCGCGATGGCTTTAACCTCGTGCGCCGTCTTGAGGAACGCTTGGGTCAACCCCAAGCCGCTGTTTACGCGCTCTCTTACACGCTGACCACTTCCGAGGACGACATCGGCATCACCCCTGCCCAAACCATCACCCGCTATAACGTACTGGGCGCGATCGACTATTCTGTGCGCGAAGTTGGCACGGGCACTGTGGTGCATTCCGGTCAGGTCGATACTTTCACCAGCTACTCGGCCACTGGCAACACCGTCTCAACCCAAACGGCCAAACGGGCAGCCTATGCGCGGCTGATGATCATCCTTGCAGACCAAATCACCAACAGGTTGATCGCCACATCCGGAACTTGGGCAAAATGAAACTGTCCCCGCGCGACGCGACAGGATATTTTGCCAAACCCGATCCCAAACGCACAGGGTTATTGATCTACGGCGGCGATGCCATGCGTGTGGCGCTCAAACGCCAACAAGTCATCAAAGCGCTTGTCGGCGAAACTGGCGAAGAAGAAATGCGCCTCACCCGCATTCCAGCGGCTGACCTGCGCTCGGACCCCGCCAAATTGATGGACGCCATCACGGCCCAAGGCTTCTTCCCCGGTCCCCGCGTCGCCTTTGTCGAAGATGCAACTGACGGTCTGGCCAAAGTCATCACCGCCGCCCTGACAGATTGGCGCGCAGGTGACGCCCAGATCATCGTCACGGCCAAACAGCTGACGGCGCGTTCAGCCCTGCGCAAAGCCTTTGAAAACCACAACAACGCCTACGCCGTCGGCATCTACGACGATCCGCCCTCAAAATCCGAGATCGAAGCCGACCTTGCCAAAGGCGGCCTGCGCGATGTGCCGCCAGATGCGATGGGCGCATTGGTTGCCTTGTCGCGCGACATCGGACCAGGTGATTTTCGCCAAGTTATCGAAAAAATCAGCCTCTATAAACTGAATGATGCAACGCCGCTCACAAATGAAGACATCACCGCTTGTGCCCCCACCTCGACCGAAGCTGCGCTGGATGACGTGCTTAACATCGTTGCCGAAGCCCGTACGGGTGAAATCGGCCCCGTGATGCGCAAACTCAAAAGCCAAGGGGTGCAACCTGTCGGGCTATGCATCGGCGCTACCCGCCATTTTCGCACATTATATGCCGCTGCAAACAACCCCCAAGGCATCGGCGGTCTGCGTCCTCCCGTTTTTGGTGCCCGCCGCGATAGGATGCAACGCCAGTTGCAACAATGGGGCAGTCGCAAGTTGGAAATCGCTCTGACCATGCTGACGGACACCGACTTGCAACTGCGCTCCACCTCCCGCGCACCTGCCATGGCCTTAATTGAACGTACACTGGTCCGTCTGACCATGCTGGCCGCGCGCTAACGCCAAAATTCTTTGAAGAATTTTACAAGGATTTTTCAAAAATCCTTGTACGCCTCACACAGAATTGTGTGCCTTAACCAAGGCTGCGAAATGACACCCTTTCACACATCCGCACGCGAAAACTCTTTATGTGCGAGACATATGAATTTCAGGTCTTTAGCGCCGCGGCCTGTCCCGCCCAGCGACCTGTGGCCAGACAACCTGTGATCAGATACCCCCCCGTTGGAGCCTCCCAATCCAGCATTTCACCTGCACAAAACACCGATGGCATGGCATTCAACTCCAACCCGTCGCTCAGACCCGCAAAGGCCACCCCACCCGCCGTTGAAATAGCTTCATCCATCGGGCGTGCGCCATTGTGTTTCACGGGCAGTGCCTTGATCACATTGGCCAAGGAAACTGGCTCCAAAGGCAAGGGTCGCGCAAATTCCTGCAACAACGCCAGCTTAACCGCATCCAGTTTTAGCCCCTTGCGCAAATGGTTCATCACAGTGGTTTTGCCACGTGGTTTCGACAGCCGTGCCGCAATCTTCTCAATGCTCCAATCCGGCATCAGATCCACCGTCAAAGCCGCGCCATCGCGCATCGCTTTGGAAACCGCATAAATACCGCTGCCTTCAATGCCATGCTTGGAAATCACGAACTCGCCACGCAGTGTGTTTCTGTGTGTTATCAGGGAGATACTCTTAACGGGCGTTCCGAAATATTTGGCCATGAACGACGTCCAATCCACAGTGAACCCCATATTCGCAGGCTTAAACGGGGCCAATGCCACGCCCTTATCCGCCAACATCCCAGCCCATGCGCCGTCCGATCCCAATCGCGCCCAACTGGCCCCGCCCAGCGCCAATACGCAAACCTTGGGCATCAACACCTGAACCCCGTCAGGCGTATCAAATTCGAACCCCTCGCCCCAGCCAGTCCAGCGCCAGCGAGTGCGAAACTCGACGCCCAATTCAGCCAGTCGAGCCAACCATGCCCGCAAAAGGGGCGAAGTCTTCATGGTTTTTGGGAATACCTGCCCGCTGGACCCCGTGAAAACCTCTTGGCCCAATGCCCGCGCCCAGTCTTGAACCGCCTTTGCATCAAAGGCCCGCACGATTTCGCGCAATGGTCCCTTAGCGCTACCATAGCGTTCCATAAACGCGTCAAACGGCTCGTCCTTGGTCAGGTTCAAGCCAGATTTCCCCGCCATCAGGAACTTGCGGCCCACCGAAGGTTTCGCATCAACGACAACGACTTGCCGTCCTGCCAACGCCAGTTCCTGCGCCGCCATCAGCCCCGCAGGGCCCGCACCAATCACCAATGCATCAAGCATTCAGTAAGCCGCCTTTAATCTCGACCACGCGGTGCGGATAAGGGATTTCGATACCGTTCTTTTTCAACGCATTCCAAATCAAAAACAGCACATCCGAGGTGTATTTATTCTCGCCATCATCAATGCCATTGACCCAGAATTCCACCGCGAAATCTATGCCGCTGTCACCAAACCCACGCAGCTCACAATCCGGCGGAAATGGCACATCCAAAACGTCTTTGTGCTTGGCCACGGCAGCCTCGACAATGGCAGGAACCTTGTTGATATCGGTGTCATAGGACACGCTGAACGGTGCTTCATAGCGGTTGGCCGATCCACTATCGGAATAATTCACAACCCGCGTCGTGATAAAATCCTCGTTGGGCACGACAATCCAGCGCCCGTCATAAGACTCCAATATCGTCGCCCGCGCCAACATCTTGATAATAGTGCCTGCCTCGCCGCCATCCAGTTCGACATAATCACCAACGGTGGCCTGACCTTCCAGCAGCAAAATCACCCCTGAAATAAAGTTCGAGGCGATCTTTTGCAGGCCAAAACCAAGCCCGACACCAATCGCCCCGCCCAACACGGCCAAGGTGCTCAGATTGATCCCCATAATGTTCATCAGCATTAAAAATGCGAGGCCGAAAATCACGATTTCAGCGGCCTTGACCGCCAACTGTCGTGTGGCGGGGCGCATCTCGTCTTGTTTGCCAATATAGGCGGCACTTTGGTCGTTGGACCAGCGACCCAGCCAAAACAACAAGCTGCCCGCAATCACGCCACGCACCATCGCCATGACCGAGAACGAGATATTGCCAAGCGTCACCGTCGTCGCCGTCAGATAGGCCGACACATCGTCCAGGCCGCCCAAAGCATAGAGCGCCATGGCAGGGATCAGCAGGTATTTACCCAGCAATTTCAAGAAACTATCTTTGATGATATCGTTCACCAAGGCCCGTGCGGCCAAGAACAAGAACACCCGTTTACCAAAGGCGATGACCGCACCTGAGCCAAAGATCGAGCGGGTGATTTGCTCGCCAAGACCCGTGAACATATAGGCCAGCAACGGCAACAAAAGTGGCAGGAACAGCAACACAAAGCGCCGTGCCTGTGCGATATAGGATGTTTGTTCAGGTGTTGGCGTTATGGTCTGCATCAACACAGGTGACAACTTGCGGCTGACCATCAAAGCCAGCAAAAACGCAGCAATCAACAGGCCGAACTGCGACCATGCCGCAGGACTTAGCAACCAGCCTTGAGCCAATTCCCAACCCTGATTAACATAGCCCATCGCTTTTTGGATAATCTCTGGCTGCCCG
>DEIK01000118.1 GCA_002352425.1 Rhodobacteraceae bacterium UBA2776 | reverse complement strand
GGAAATTCTTAGTGGCAGGTCACTTGGAATCGCGTTTGTATCTTTTGGGAAGATATCTGGGGGCAGCTGGGTTCTCACGAGGGTCGCTGTCTTTTTACGAGATGATTTCAAGCAGGCGATATCGGTAAATGCTGCCGATGTCTTGTGGGCAGCTGTTAAAGACCTTTGGATCGCAAATCTGGGTGCGGGCAATTTTGATGGTCTGGCCAGTGCCTTCCTGATGGTCATACCCCTCAATGTCATTATGGAAAGTCTGGCCGTTCACAACCAAACATCTGGCCGACAGGGATTGGCCGACGGGGCTGCCTTTGGTGCAAGGAACGGTACCCGCCGCAATCTTAAACACGGCCTGAGAGGGGGGGATGCTCGTGGAGCTTTCCTCTGATGGCATCTCGTGTTTACAGGCTGAAATTTGCCCTACAGTGATGAGCAAAAGCAAGGCAGATCCAATGGACGCTTTCATATTCAATATCCTTTGTGAAAATGTCAAAACCCCCGTCGCGCTGAAATGTGCCGCGACGGGGGGAATGTTTAGGCCACTAGATCAGCGGCGCGTCAGTATCCATTGTTGGGTCGGATTGCCCTGTGCGTTACGTGTCACCACATCATTGTCCTTGGTCCCTTCATGGGCATCCATGAAGCGCCCGTTGCTGCGCTGACGGATTGTGAATGTGCCATTGGCTAGCTTATGCAGTCTCCATTCTTGGGTGGTGTTCCCTTGGGCAGGACGGGTCACGATTGAATTGTCGTGCGACCCCTCATGGGCATCCATAAACCGCATGTTTGACAGTTGCTGAATGGTGTAAGTGCCGTTGGGTTTGCGTTTGAACACCCACAGTTGGGTTGCGTTGTTTTGCGCATCGCGGGTCACCACACGATAATCATCCGAGGAAACCACATGGGCGTCCAGATAGCGGCCGTTGCTGAGTTGCTGAACCGTGTAGGTCCCTGTTTCCAGCACAGGTGCCGGCGGTGTGGGCGGCGTTGGGGTAGGAGGCGGTGTTGGTGCGGGGTCATCATCATCCAGGGCGTCAACCACAACGGCACCCAAAATCGCACCAAGGATGGCCGCAAGGGCTGGGTCAATCTTTTGGTTGTTCGAGCCGCCGGACTGGCCTGATCCTGCGCCTTCTTCAGCCTTTAGGTAGTTGCCGCTGACCCAGCCATCCGGGCCGGAATGTTCGACATAGCACCAGCTGCCTTTGCATTCTTTGATGTTGACCTCTTCGCCGGACGACAGGACGTCGACCTTGGAATAACTGGCGCCGGGGCCCGAGCGAACATTGACGGCTTGGGTGGCTTTGGCATCCAGTGCGGCAGCGGCCTGAGCCAAGGAAAGGGTGCAAACACCTGCAAGAGTGATGCCGGTAATGAAGGAAGATAATACTGAACGTTTCATGGTAATTCTCCGTGTTTAAAAATGATAATCAGGTTTGTGTTGTTTCGATGAATGATTTTTACCAAATCCGGTGATGTTATCCAAACTCAGCGGGTTGTTATGCGATAGCAGTCGCCGTGTTAATTGGTTGCAAGCCGTTAAAATCGACCTGTTTCGATTGATCCCTGGCAGGGGCTGACTGCCCGATTGCAATATGCAAAACGGGCCGTAAAAATTCTGTCACAAGCGACTCCTTGTTTGTGGCAGCTCGCGACCCTAGGTGAAATGTCTAAGGCAAAACTAACATTGCCAGATCAGAGCTATAAAGAGCCACCTCCGTGTCCCGATCAAACGCAGAAAATCGCAGATTTGTTCTGGCCGAACGGCCAAAGGGAGAACCGGACCATAACATACTTCGCCTAGAAGTTGTAGAGTTTCCAGTGGTTGCCAAAGGCCAGATGTTATTGCGCAACGAATACCTTTCGCTTGGCTCCTACATCTCTATCCTGAATTTGCCCAACTGATGACCAATTGGGTTGGGCAGGATGAAATCAAGTATCAGGAAGAAATGATCAACGGATTGGAGCAAGCCCCAGCCGCATTTGCCGGCGTGTTGCGGGGCGAGGCCTTTGGCAAGCGCGTCATCAAGTTGAGCGTTTAACCGCACGAAGGTTTGCGATGCAAAAACCAAGTTGGAGGGCGGCTGTTGTCAAAATGGCCCGCCTGCCGACAATCGGGTTTTGGAGGTCCTAGCCTACACCCCAGAGCGCAAGACTGATCAATGTGTAAATGCAAACCTACAGCATTGCCAGCCAAGCCGCGTCCAAATCACGCAGAGCTGCGGCATCAAATCTGTCCAACTCTTCCCAGTATCGCCCCGACTGGACGTAATACCCCAACGCCTGCTCCCGTGCCAAAATCGCTTCAACATCGGCTTGATCAAACACCACAACTGGCGCCTCACGTAGTTGCATAACATCTCCGCGTGGGAACACCAATCGTGAAGGCTGGTCCGATAGGTTTACCATCGCGCAACCTTGCTGCGCCGCCAAGGCCATCAGCCGTGCCGATTTGGCCTCTAGGGATTGCAACGTGATATCATCGCGCAATGGATCCGCGCTGCCCTTGCCATAAAAATGGGTTTGCCCGGGTGGGTAATGCATGTCGCACCCCATCATCGCAATCACCTTTGGGCGGTAATGATGCAGCGCCCAATAGGCGGCTGTAAACGCCATCGTGCCGCCAGCATAGATAAACCCGCCATGGGCGTTTTGCGATGTCACAAAATCATTTTCAGTCACCAGCGTCCGGTCGCCAGTCGTGGTCAGCGAGGTAGGCGGTTGCCGATCTGCTGGAAAATCCCACGGGTAAATCGCATCATCCCAATCAGGGCGCACACGCCAAGCATTGTTGATCGCAACAATCCGGTCAAACGGTTCACGCGGCCAGTTGCGCGCCTGTAACACTGTGGGGCCGGACCCTAGGATCAAAATAGATTGCATTTTTCCCTCTGCGTTTTGACACGGGTCGCGTCTGTTGGCATTTTACAGTCACGGTTTCGTAGCACGCCAACCGTGGCCCACAAGATACCACGGCATCACCCCAAACACCAATGACCTGAATGCATCGCAAGCCGTTTCCACGCGCCTATTATGTCTCGGACGAGACAAACCAGAAAAACTCATCTAGGTGTGAACCTCACGATCAACACCAACAGAAAGCCCCCCATGACCAACGCATCGGCCGAAATCATTCTGCATAATTACCCGCAGTCCCCCGTGGCCGAAAAAGCGCGGGTGGCGTTTGGCATCAAAGGGTTGGTGTGGCGCTCGGTCGAAATTCCGCGGCTGCCACCAAAACCAATGCTCACCAAATTGACGGGCGGTTACAGACGAACGCCCGTTATGCAAATCGGCGCGGATATCTACTGCGACACGCATTGTATTCTGCACGAACTGGAACGACGGTTTCCATCGCCGACGTTCTTTCCCACCGCCGATGCGGGGCTGATGTGGTGCCTAAGTCGCTGGACGGACGGGGCATTTTTCGACTTGGGGGTAAAGGTCATTCTGGGCGCGGCGGGGGACGGGTTGCCACAGGATTTTGCCCAAGATCGCGGGCGGCTTTACCTTGGTCAGAACTGGACCGAGAAATTAAATGCCGCCAACGCTGCCTTGCCCCATCTTGCGTCGCAGCTGCGTGCGCCTTTGCATTGGGTGAATACGCAACTGTCGGATGGACGCGAATTTCTGTTGGGAAAAGATGCCGCCGCGATTGATGCGCAACTATACTATGTGGTGTGGTTTTTACGGGGACGGTGGAACCAAGGGCCGGGCTTTTTGTCCGAGTTCGCCGAGTTGCAGCGCTGGGAGCAAAATGTTGCCAAAATCGGCCACGGCACAATGACTGATATGTCTGCCGAGGCTGCCATCACGCGGGCCAGCGAAAGCGAACCGATCACAAAACAGGCCAAGGACCCGCTGGATCCGCAAGGGCTCGAACCCGAAATGCGGGTCAGCGTTTCGCCTGATGTTGATGGGGGCGAGCAACCGATTGAAGGCGAGATCGTGTCCGCGAACAGCGAAACTGTTGTGTTGCGCAGACGGGACGCAGATGTTGGAAACATTGACGTGCATTTTCCCCGAGCGGGGTATCGGGTCAACATTATTGGTTAGGCAAGGTCTTGAGTGTGCTTTGTCACCTAATTCACTAGGACAGCAAAGCATCCTGCACGGTTTGGTCCCATCCGAGATAATAAACATCCCCATCCTGAATGATTGGACGGGCCATCAGTTTGGGCTTGGCTTCAATCTGTGCTTCGACCTCGGAATGCTTTAGCCAATCGGTTAATCCGCGCCAGTCATTCGTGGTGCGATCCACCAGCCGATCCCCAAACTCGGCAACCAAACCGGCCAATTCCGCTTCGCTCAATGGCTGGTCACGGACGTCGCGAAATTCCACGTTCTTGCCGGCGGCCTCCAACGCTTTGCGGGCGTTTTTGCAATCAGTACAGGTGTTCAGTCCGTAAACAATCATGTCGCAATCTCCTTTGGCGTTGACCTACAATTTCACCTATCGCGGGCGCAATCTCAAGCCACGAAATCTTGTTTGTGAGTCTTGCAGTATTTCACCAGAATGCTACGAAAGGCGCGCAGTTTTTGCGAGGGCCAAACGTCAGGATGCCCAACCACCCAGATGTCTGCATAGGGTTGGGGCGAAAGAACCGGAACCAATGCAAGTCCCGTTGCCGCCCGTCCAAGGAACATCGGCATCCGAACCACCCCCAACCCCGCCTGCGCCGCGCCCAACATCGCCACCATATCGTCAAACCGATAGCGTACACGATTGTTGGGAAAACCAGCGTCAATGCCTTTGGGCAGGTCGGGATAGGCGTCATAGACAATCCAGTCGATCATTGCGGTTGGATCAGACGCGATGCGATCTGCAATCTCCTGGCTGGCGAAACTGGCGTTTTCCTGCCGCAAAAGCCGCAGACCCTTTAGTGTATCCCCTGGCGTGCGGCTGATGCGAATGGCCAGATCGGCCTCAAGACGTGTCAGGTCCAACAGCGTGTTGGTTGCCAAAATACGCAGTTCGATATTCGGGTGCATATTGGTGAATTGCTCGATGACCGGCGCCAGAAAATTGGCGATCAAGAGTTGCGGCGCGGTCAGGGTCAGTACACCGCTAAGCGTTGTCTCAATGCCTTGCAATTGGCGCATCATACTGTGTTCGGTGTCTTCCATTTGATCTGCGTGCTGTGCAATCAAATGAGCCGCAGCCGTGGGTCGATACCCGTCAGGCAACCGTTCAAACAGAGGGTGACCCAGGGCCTCTTCGGCGCGGCGTATGCGTCGGGCCACAGTGGTATAGTTCACGCCCAATGCATCGGCTGCCCCCGCCAACGAGCGATGGCGCACCAACATCAAAACCGTGCGTATGTCGTCCCATGCAATACTCATGCATGCATTTTTGCATGTAGTATGTGCAATTGCACGCGTTTTCGCTTGTGGGAAAGTTGCTATGTTGAACCTACCAATTCACAAAGGAGCGAACCATGATCTATGCCTATGCAAAATTGACCGTCACCAACCCAGACGCCTTGGCCGCATACCGCGATGTCGCAGAAGCGGCGCTTGCAAAACACGGCGGCAAAGTCGAAAGCGCGGCGCGGGAATTTACCGTGCTGGATGGCGCACCCAATGCGCCGGATGTGGCTGCATTGCTAAGCTTTCCTGATCGCGAGGCCGCCATTGCGTGGTCAAACGATCCCGCGCTTGCCGATGTTCATGCCTTGCGCCGTGGCGCGGGTGGGTCGGACATCCTGCTTTTGGGCTAAGCAAAATCAACACCATCCACGATGTGCAAAGCGGCGGGTTGGCCAATGGTCGCAAACCCGCCGCTTTGGCATGCCCAAACTCGGCGGATAAAATTCCCTGTCGCACAAATAACTCTCACGCGCTATGCAAATGGCAGGCGCTGTCATGCCCAATGTTCAAATTCCAACCCAAGGACCGAATATGCATGTTGAGACACTCTTGGCCGACCTTGTGGCGATCCCCGATCTGCCCGGTCAGTCCAATGCCGCCATGTCAGCCTATGTGCAGCACCATCTAGAACGCGCAGGTGCCAAGGTGAGCGTTTTGCGCGGCCCCGAGGGTGATCGCGACAATATTTTCGCTACCCTTGGACCGGCTGATCAGTCGGGATACATCCTGTCTGGTCACATGGATGTGGTGCCGGTCGCGGGACAAGACTGGACGTCTGATCCGTTCACTTTAACGACGCGGGATGGGCGGCTTTATGGTCGCGGCACGACCGATATGAAAGGGTTCTTGGCCAGCATGTTGGCGACGGCCTATGTGCATGGTGATACGGCACTCAGCCACCCTTTGCATTTTGCGTTTTCGTATGACGAAGAAATTGGCTGCCGTGGGGTGGGGCATATGATCGAACGCCTGCCAGATCTTTGCGCCCCCCCTTTGGGCTGCATCATTGGCGAGCCCACCAACATGGCACCGGCTTTATCCCACAAGGGTAAACACGCCGCGACTTTGCGATTGACGGGGGCGTCGGCCCATTCCTCGACCCCCAGCGAGGGTGCTAACGCGATCTATCCGATAGCCGAACTGGCATTGTTTGTACGCGACTTGAACGCAGAGCTGGCAACCAATGGCCCGTTTGACCCGCGGTTCGATCCGCCGCATTCAACCGTGGTTGCAGGCATGATCGCCGGTGGCACGGCTGTGAACATCATCCCTGATGCTTGTGGTTTATGGGTCGAGTGCCGCGCCGTACCCGGCCAAAACCCAACCGATATGATCGACCGGATCACCAGATTTGCACAAGATCAGGTTGACCGTGGCGCGGCCTTGTCATTAGAGGTCGAGACCTTGGGAATGTATCCCGCTTTGCCGCCACCATCTGACGACACCCTAGCCAACATGTTGCAGCAACTCACAGGGCGCGCTGCCATCCCCGCAGTCAGCTATGGCACCGAAGCGGGGTTGTTCAACGCCGCCGGATTTTCCGCGATAATCTGCGGGCCGGGGTCAATGACAAGGGCGCATAAACCGGATGAATACATTGAGCCTGCCGAACTGGCCGATTGTTGCGAAATGCTGGATAAGCTGGTGTCGACTTTGGTCGCGGGCTAGTGGTGTATTCAATCGGAAAACCAGCAGCCCATCAGGTGTGATGCCGATCTAGAAACCGCTGCACATCCTCCGGCGCGGGGCGAACGCCCGCGAAAAGTTCGACGTAGTGTTGCACACGAGCGAGCCTGTCTTGGCGGTTTTCCTCGACCTGCATCGAGATATAACCGATCTGCGTATAGATGACCGTCAGGCTGCGCACATCCGCTTGTTCAAACGAAAACCCGTGGCGCGTGAACATGCCCGCTATTGCGTCGATACGTGTGCGATCCGCCACGTCAATCCGACGCTGTAGATCGGCGTCCACACGGGCCCAATTGCGAATCACCAGATCAAGCTGCGCGTCAAAAATGGCTGGTTCCAGCCAGCAATCCATAAGATTGAACAGGGCTTCGCAGATGTTGGCGGCGTCGATATTGCAACGTTCAATCAGGTTGCCGGTGTTTTGGCTCTCCCAACGGTGGATCAAGGCCCCGTGCAGTTCCGAGATGTCTTTGAAAAACCAGTAAAACCCGGTGCGCGAAAGGTTAAGGCGTTTGGCCAGGGGCATGATTTTTACGCCATCAATGCCATCCGCGATCAACAGATCGTAGGCGGCATTTAGCCAGAGTTCTTTTGAGCCGCGTTGGCGTGGAACAGGTGCATTCATAGGCAGCATTATAGAAATCTTGACACAAGTGTCGATTCTGTGGCGGACTCTTAGGAAAGAGACATTTGTGAGGATGATCTGAGCAGTTACGGCGCGCGATGTGGTGTTCCATTTCAACACATGGGCCGAAGTCAATGATGTGACGGCACTTAACTCAGACGTGGTAATAGTGGCCACCGGCGGCATGCCAAACACCGAACTATTAGAAACCGGCGTTGACGCCGCTAATGCTGTCACCTCATGGGACATCACTGCGGGCGATGTAAAGCCCGCCAAGAATATCCTGATCTATGACGAGAGCGGCGATCACCCCGCCTTGCAGGCCGCATAGATCGCTGCTGCTGCGGGATCAACCGTTGAGGTGATGACTCCTGATCGGGTTTTTGCCGCTGATATCATGGCGATGAATTTGGTGCCCTTTATGCGTTCACTACAGGACAAAGACGTGACCTTTATAGTGACCCGCCGCCTGCTGAACATTGCACGCAGCGGCAACACACTGACCGCAACCATCGGCACGGATTACAGCGATCATTTTGACACAAAGGAATATGATCAGGTGGTCGTGAATTACGGGGCCCTACCGATGGGCGTACTTTATTTTGATCTCAAACCGCTCAGCTCAAACGGCGGGGCTGTGGATCATGAGGCGTTGATTGCGGGGAACCCTCAGACGATCAATCGCAACGGGATCGTCAAATTGCTGGGCATTTCACGTAGCGGTATGTTTTCGTATGACCAAACCAAAGCAAACTGGCGCCTTTAAAGGCCATCGTTTTCCACCTGAAATCATCGCATACGCCGTCTGGGCCTATCACCGATTTCCCATGAGCTTGCGCGATGTCGAGGACTTGTTGGCCGCGCATGGAATTATGGTCAGCTATGATACGATCCGCGCTTGGATCGCAAAATTCGGGTCACAATATGCCAAGGTGATCCGCTGTGATCGACCCAAAGTGGCGGACAAATGGCACCTAGACGAAGTTGTGCTTCCGATCAACGGGAAGAAATATTGGCTGTGGCGCGCCGTTGATAGTCGAGGCGATGTGCTCGACATCCTCATCCAATCTCGGCGCAATAAACGGGCCGCTGGTCGATTCTTCCGCAAGCTATTCAAGGCATTTGGCGAACCACGGGTCGTTGTTACGGACAAGTTCCGAGGCTACGGTGCCGACCCAACGGCGAGAAAAGATCTCTCTCATGGTTTGCAAACAAACCACTGTCGAACACCGCATGGACCGATTTAAATCCTCCCGACAGGCTCAGCAATTCTTATCCGTCCACGACCAATCCCAAAACATTTTCCGCCCGCGCCGCCACACCCTTTCAGCCGCTTCTTACCGCCAAGCAAGAGCCGACGCCCACTGGATCTGGGACGACATCACGCGTGGGTTGAAGGCAGCCTGAGATCCAGCGTCCGGGCTTTCGCTGCGAAGATCGCCGATAACTTGACGATGCCTCTCCAGCAGGTAATGCCTTGGCGCGCGACCAGGCGCGTCGTTTTTTTTGTCGTCAGGTGACCTTGGATCGGGCATCTGAGCCTCCATTGGTTCCGGTTCTTGGCTACCAAAATGGATGGCTAAGAATCTGTTCGCGTCTATTTCTGATAAAAATAGTAAGTTGGTTAATTCGGAATTTTGTGGCAGGGCTTTATCTTGCTCACATTGATTGTTGAGAGGCGCAATTTGTTGCGCACGCGAGATCGCGCAATTTGTCGACCACCTGTTGCACAAAGCTTCGGAGCAGCAATCTGAATCCGGCCTTTGGGTTTGCTGTACCGGTAATATGGATACGTCACCTCATCAGGGATGAGTTCTGTCTTTTTCTAGAAGGGCGTTGTACCTACATGCACAAACGCGGCGATGTGATTGAAGGGGCGCCAGACACTGCGGCTTTCTCCCGCGAAAACTGGAACAGCAATCGCGCTGTCCTTGAGGCCAACAAAAAGGCATACTTGAACCGATGACGCAGACGCCTACCTCTTTAAAAAATACCGCGCCTGCCGCAAGTTTTTTGGCGCGTTACGGGCACAGCGACGCAGCGCTCATTGCTTTGCCCAGTGATGCTTCACCACGTAGCTATGTGCGCCTGAAAGGGGCGGACCGGCTGTTGATGGAGGATCACACTGATCCGGTTGGCTTTGCCGCCTTTATCCGGCTGGCGCGGCACCTGACCAGCCTTGGCCTGAGTGCGCCGCATGTGTTCGGGGCCGACCCTGACACCGGCCTGGCCTTGATCGAAGATTTCGGCATGGCGACCTATGGCAAATTGTTGGCGGCTGGCCATGACGAGGTGGCGTTGTACGAATTGGCGATTGATACGTTGGTGCATCTGCATACCCACCCACAGGCCACTGCCGTCGCGGTGCCGGCTTATGATATGGATGTGCTACTGCAAGAGATCACAATCTTTTCGGAATGGTTCGTGCCGATTGTTGCCCCGCAACTTGACATAGCGCGTTTTGATGCGGCGTTCCGCGACTTGTGGCGCAAAGGATTGGCCCCCGTCATAGAGGCCCCAAAGGCATTGGTCCTACGAGATTTTCATATCGACAATCTGATGCTGCTAACGGGCCGAAAAGGGGTCCAGGCTTGCGGGCTTCTCGACTTTCAAGACGGTGTTTTGGGGGCGGCGGAATACGACCTGATGTCGCTGCTGCAAGACGCACGGCGCGACTTGGCCCCGGGGTTGGAGACCGCGATGCTGGACCGCTATCTTGCGGCAATCCCAGCCACTTGCGGTGCGCCCGATGAAATTATGAAACGCTATCACCTGTTGGCCGCGCAACGGCACACCCGCATCGTAGGCTTGTTTCCACGCCTGAACATACGTGATGGTAAAACCGGCTACTTGCAATTCATGCCCCGTGTGATGCAGCAGATGCAAACCGCGCTGATTGACGCGGGTCTGTGTGAGATTGCCGATTTCCTTGACACCAACCTACCTGGGTGGCGCGATGCCAGTGCTGCAATGGCGCAACAAACCTAAAGGATATTTGGTGTTGGAAACCCAACCGAATTGTTTCCTTGGTCTCGCAAATAATCCCTAGGAGGCTGACACCATTTCCAGAACCGGAATCATTAATTTAAACAGCTGGGCTTGGGAGGAAATATGACATTTTTTATAGAGCTGTTTGCGAAACACCTTGATGGTTTGAAAGCTGACTCCCAACCGCAGACCGATTGACACGGACGAGTGACCGCGTAGGACCAGCATGGCGACTTCGGCCTGTCTGGGACTTAGAGAAATGCCGTGGCGATGCTCCATTTCCCGGATCAGTTTTGAGGTGGT
This sequence comes from Rhodobacteraceae bacterium UBA2776, assembly GCA_002352425.1. Classification (GTDB taxonomy): domain Bacteria; phylum Pseudomonadota; class Alphaproteobacteria; order Rhodobacterales; family Rhodobacteraceae; genus Profundibacter. Next base: position 127,586 of record DEIK01000118.1, on the reverse strand, counting down.
CTCCTCTTCAGCATAGGCGCCCTCGGACCTTAATCCATTCCAGTGGTTGATCGACAAAGCCGATACAAGGGGTGCGATTCTGTGCGCATTTTCAAGATCACGCGGGGTGAAGACCTGATTGGAATTGTCGTCGCGGCCAAGGCAAACATGCAGCGAAACACCGGATGCGGGATAGGTCACAAAGGCGAGCTCATCCATCATTTTGGTCTTTTTGTAATACTCGAGGTAATATGGATTGCTGCGAAATTTGTCAGGCGAAACGTCGCTGAGCAAATACACCCCAGCGGGCACCGTGTTGATGTGCAGATCGTGGAAAGGATCAAGTAAATAGGCGCCGGCCAAATAGTCCTTGGCAATGCCGTCCAGAATTTTGGAATTTTTGCCCTCATACAGTAGCAGCGATGGGGCCTGATTTTGAAAATACGCCAGAATCGTTATGTTATCAAAGCTCACGGTTTTCTGTAGCCAGCGGCTTAACTCATGTGGGAAACTCACCACATGTAAACTGGCGATTGCGACAGCAAGTTGGGATTCTTCTGTTTCATCAGTCACTTGAGTGAATACCTCTTTGGGGGTATATACCCCTTCCAATGGTCGGATTACTCTGATCTAATTCAGATAAGGGGTATTGCCACGGGCGGCAAGCGGGGATGAATATTATATGGCTGAAATCGCAGTAGACGTTCAGAATATTGTTAAACACTACGGTTCCTTTGTGGCGCTTAATGATGTTTCTTTGAGCATCCAAGACAATGAATTCTTTACATTGTTGGGACCATCTGGCTGCGGAAAAACCACCTTGTTGCGGTCCATTGCGGGCTTTGAGGAAGTCACCGAAGGCAAGATATTTCTGTACGGCGAAGAGATCGAAGACCTCGCCCCGCACCAGCGCCCGATTAACACGGTATTTCAGCACTACGCCCTATTTCCGCATATGACGGTGCATGACAACATCGCTTTTGGTCTGAAACGATTGGGGAAATCGCAAGCCGAGATTGACAAAACCGTCAAAGAAATGCTGGCCTTGGTCCAAATGGAAGACTTTGGTAATCGCCGCACCAACAACATGTCCGGCGGGCAAATGCAGCGCATCGCGCTGGCGCGGGCACTGGCGCCGAAACCGAAAGTGTTGCTGTTGGATGAACCCCTGTCGGCGCTTGATCTTAAGTTGCGTCAGGCCATGCGGGATGAATTGCAAAAACTGCAACGCGACACTGGTATTACATTCATTTTCGTCACCCATGACCAAGACGAGGCCATGTCGATGAGCGACCGCATCGCGGTGATGTCCAACGGTCAGGTGCAACAGGTCGGCACCCCGGATGAAATCTACAACCGTCCTAAAAGCCGTTTTGTGGCGGATTTTATTGGTGACACCAATATTGTTGATGTGACGATTGAAGCCACAGATGCAAAAAGCACGCTGTATCGCTCCAAAGGTGGTGTTGGGCTTCAAGTGGAGCGGGCGACGGATCTGACAGTGGGCGCTGAAATTTCGATAAATGTGCGGCCCGAGAATGTTGTCATTGTCGACGCCGGCAAAGGGCGCGCAGATGCCACCCTGACCCACAAATCGTTCTTTGGGCGCACTTCGATTTATTCGATGGAACTGAATGACGGCACTTTGATCAAATCGCGCTATTCCAGCAGGGATGAACTGGGGCGCAAAGAGATGGCGATTGGCGACAGTGTCGGCATAGATTTCGCCGCCGACACCCTCGCGGAACTGACCTCATGAGCACAGCGTTTGAAAAAAGCGCACGCACCCGTTGGTTGGCGCTCAGCCCGACCTATCTGATCATCGGGATTTTCATGATGATCCCGCTTTGCATCATGATCGGCATTTCGTTCATGGAACAAAACGTCTACGGCGGGGTGCATCCGAACGTTTCATTTGCAGCCTATCAACAGATATTGTTTGAGACAGATTTCGACGAAAATCTGGTGTTTGATCCCTCTTATCTGGTGATCATTGGGCGCTCTTTGTTGCTGGCTGGCATCGCCACAGTGGTCACGGTTTTGGTCGGCTTTCCGGTTGCCTATTACATTGCCCGCCAAAATGAGCGGCGCCGGAACCTGCTGATTTTTCTGGTGACATTGCCGTTTTGGACAAACATGCTGATCCGTATTTTTGCATGGCTTTTGATCCTTGGTCGCGGTGGTGTAATTGACGCGCCGCTTCGGTTTTTGGGTGTTCTGGATGCAGATGGATCGCTGGGCTTGCTATACTCGCCCGGGGCCGTGGTGTTGGGCCTGACATATACCTATCTGCCGCTGATGGTGCTGCCGATCTATGCCAGTTTGGAAAAGCTGGACTTTAGATTGGTCGAGGCGGCGGCTGATCTTTACTCCAACAAGTGGGGCGCTATTCGCCACGTCGTGATCCCCCTGACAGGTCCCGGAATCGCGGCGGGTGCGATCCTGGTGTTTATCCCCTGCATGGGCGACTTCATCACAGTTGATATGCTGGGTGGCGCGAAAAACCTGATGCTTGGCACATTGGTGCAATTCCAATTCTCCACCGCGCGTAACTGGCCGTTTGGCTCGGCTGTGGCGGCGATCCTGCTGATCTTTGTGATCTGCAACATGTTGCTTTATGCGCGGTTCACCCGCGCCGAAAGGCAAAGGAGCGGGTCATGAGTGCGCCACGGAAAACCAAGGCAAAGGGTGCTGGCAACGTCGCCCACTTCAAAAGCCTCTATGTGCTGGTCGGCTTCTTTTATGCGTTCCTGTATTTTCCGATCATCGTGCTGGTTGCCTATTCCTTCAACACTGGCACACGGGCTATGGTGTGGAAGGGCTTCGGCATTGATTGGTACGTCAAAGTATTCACCAACGGCGCCATTCTGGACGCGGCAAAAAACTCTCTGCTGGTCGGATTAATCGCCACGATTTTGGCAACCACGATTGCAACGGCGGGCGCTTTGGCGCTGGCGCGGGGCGGGGCGTTCAGGGGCAAGGGTGTATCAATGGGCGTCATGACATTGCCATTGATCGTGCCGGAAATCGTCACGGCGGTCGCCACCTTGATGTTCTTTTCTGCCATCGGTCTGAACCTTGGCCTTGGGAACCTGATCATTGCACACACCGTGTTTTGTATCCCATTCGCCTTTATGCCCATTCGGGCGCGACTTGAGGGTATGGACACCTACATGGAGCAAGCCGCCTGCGATCTTTATGCCACCGAATGGCAGGCATTTCGCTACATCACACTGCCGATGATGATGCCCGGAATAATCGCTGGTGCCACCTTGTCATTCGTCATTTCGCTGGATGATTTCATTATATCCTTGATGGTCTCATCGGCTGGAACCACCACCTTGCCGGTCTATATTTATTCGATGATCCGAAACGGTATTTCGCCAGAGGTGAACGCCATCTCGACCGTGCTGTTTGGGGTCTCGTTGGCGCTGGTTACCATCTACTGGATCGCCTCAAAACCACGTAAGTAAGCCAATCAACAGGGAGAACTAAAATGATAAAAACAGTAAAAACCGGTGCCATTGCGGCCGTCATGGGGTTGATGTCCTCAGCCGCATTTGCAGAAGAATTGCATCTTTACAACTGGACCGACTACACGTCTCCAGAGCTGCTTGAAAAATTTGAAGCCGAAACCGGCATCAAAGTCGTTGTCGACACATATGACTCCAACGAAACACTGCTGGCCAAATTGCAAACTGGCGCAACCGGCTATGACGTCGTGTTCCCCAGCCAGCATTTTGTCGAGATCATGGTCAAAGAAGACCTGCTGCAGAAAATCGACATCAAAGGCATGTCCAACTACGCCAACGTCGTAGAAAAATTCCAAAACCCACCGTGGGATCCTACGCAGGAATATTCGGTCCCGTGGCATTGGGGTTCGGCATCGGTTCAATACCGTTCCGACCTTTACGATGGCAAAGTGGAATCATTGAAAGAATTCTTTGAGCCCTCCGATCAAGTGAACGGCCGTTTGCAAGTGTTCAAGAGCGCCGATGAAGTGTTTACCTTGGCCAGCCTTTATCTGGATGTCCCGTTCTGCACCGAAGATCCGCAAGATGCTAAACGCATCCTGGAACTGCTGAAGGGACAAAAGGAATCCGTGCTGCTTTATAGCTCAGAGAGCATGACTGACCGTTTGGCCAATGGCGAAGTGGTCATGGCCAGCGCATGGAACGGCGATACGATGAAGGGCCGTTTGGACGCCAATGAAAACATTGTTTACGCCTTCCCTAAAGAAGGTGTTGTGGGTTGGTTCGATTCAATCGTTGTGCCAAAAGGCGCAAGCAATGTGGAAGCTGCTAAAAAGTTCCTGAACTTTATGATGGCACCGGAAAACATAGCGATCAACGCGAACTTTGCCCGTTATGCCACCGCGATCACAGGGGCCGAAGATCACTTTGAGGCCGACATGGTTGGCGCGCCAGAACTGGCGACACCAACTGTTCCGGTCGTCTTTGCCGAAGCTTGTTCGGACAAGGGCCAAAAACTGATCGAGAAAGTTTGGACCCAGCTGCTTAAATAAACGCGGCCAAATCTAGTAACAAAAACAACAACCCTTTCCCGCATTTGTGGGGGAGGGATCAGGAAAGTTTTGCCCGTAGTAGGATGTGAAAATGATCACTGTGCACAGCGAAAAACATAAATTGCGCAACTCCAAGACCGAGCTGTTTGGCGGTGAATTGGTCGAACCGTTTGAGCGCCCATCAAGGGTGACATATATCATGGACCGTATCACGGCTGTGGACCTTGGCGATGTGATCGCACCGGATGATTTTGGCATGGAAACGATCTTGCAAATTCATGACAATGATTTCGTCGAGTTCTTGCAAAGCGCATGGAATGAATGGTTGGCAATGGGCTATAATGGCGAGGCCATGACCACCTGTTGGCCGGCGCGACGCATGGCGATGAAGTGCCCCAATCACATTGATGGCAAGCTGGGCTATTACGCGATGGCCAGCGAGACCTCGATCAGCGAGGGCACCTGGGAAGCGGCCTATGCCAGCGCGCAGGTTGCCTTGACGGGGGCCAAACTGGTGATGGAGGGCGCGCGTGGTATTTTCGCGCTGTGCCGCCCGCCTGGTCATCACGCGGCCTATGATATGTATGGCGGGTATTGCTTCTTGAACAACGCAGCAATTGCGGCGCAAAGTTTTTTGAACAACGGGGCCAAACGGGTCGCGGTTTTGGACGTAGATTTCCACCACGGCAACGGCACACAGGACATTTTCTACACCCGTGACGATGTGCTTTTCATCTCGTTGCATGGTCAACCCGAAGACGCGTTCCCGCATTTTCTGGGCTACGTGGATGAGGTCGGCGAGGGGGCTGGCAAAGGGTTCAACATCAACTACCCAATGGCGTCGGGAACCGGTTTTGAGGAATGGCGCGCGGCCCTGCTGGACGCGCTGGTCAAGGTGAAAGACTATCAGCCGGATGCGCTGGTGATTTCGCTGGGTGTGGACACATTCGAAAATGATCCGATCAGTTTTTTCAAACTGGTCAGCGACGATTTTACAACATTTGGCGGCGACATCGCGGGGGCAAACTTGCCCACTTTGTTTGTGATGGAAGGCGGCTATGACATCGCGGAAATTGGCTTGAACACGGTCAATGTCCTGCAAGGCTTTGAAGCCGCAAACAGCTAAAAAGGAACCGAGACATGAACAAGATGACAACCGAAGAAATACTGGCCAAAGACGAACATTTGATCCAATCATTTGCCAATCTGGATGCCCTCAAACAGCAAGGTGCCCGCACGGCTATTGTCGCCGCCAAAGGCGCTTATGTGACCGACAGCGATGGCAACGAGTTGATCGACGGGATCGGGGGGTTGTGGTGTGTCAACGTCGGCCACGGCCGTTCCGAAATCATTGACGCCATCGCTAAGCAATTGCAAACGCTGGATTATTACTCGACGTTTTACAACTTTACCCACCCCGCTGCCGCAGAGCTGTCCGCTAAACTGGCAAGTCTTGCACCGGGCCATCTGAACCATGTGCATTTCAGCAACTCGGGCTCTGTAGCCAATGACAGCGCCATACGAATGCTGCATCACTATAACAACCGTTTGGGACGTCCCGAGAAGAAGAAAATCCTGTCGCGCGTGGGCGCCTACCACGGCTCTACCCACCTGGCGATGGCAATGACGACACCTGCCTATAGTGATGGCTGGGACACGGCAGCCGACGGGTTGGTCCACCATTTGCGCTCGCCCTATGCGTATCGCGAAGCAGGCGAGATGACCGAAGCTGAATTCCTAGAAGCCTTGGCTGACGATATGCTGGCCAACATCCACAATATTGGCGCTGAAAACATCGCGGCTTTTATCGCGGAACCCATTATGGGGGCGGGCGGTATTTTGGTTGCGCCAGATGGCTATCACAAACGGATGCGCCAGATCACCACGGACCATGACATCAAATACATTGCCGACGAGGTCGTGACGGCCTTTGGACGGCTTGGCCATATATTCGCCTCCGAGGACGTTTTTGGCATGGTGCCTGATGTGATCAACACAGCAAAGGGTCTGACCTCGGGTTACCAACCGCTGGCAGCGACCATCATTTCGGACGAAATTTATGAGGTGATTTCCGGTCCTGACGCGATGTTTTTGCACGGCATGACCTACTCGGGCCACCCGGCAGCGGCGGCTGCAGCTCTGGCCAACATTGACCTGTTGGAAAGCGAGCAAATCCCGCAACGCGTTCAAACCACCGGCAAGGTGTTTGAAAATGCCCTACGGGGCTTGGCCGATCTGGATATCATTGGCGATGTGCGCGGCAGTCATTTCATGATGGGGATGGAGTTTGTCAAAGACAAAGCCACCAAGGAAACCTATGCGGATGAGGTCAACATCGGGCTGCGCATCGCGCAGGAAACCCAAAAGCGTGGATTGATTGCGCGACCTTTGGGCAACATCCTGATCTTGTCACCTACCTTGATTATGGACGAGGCGATGATCGGTCAGATTGAGGGGATTTTGCGCGAAAGTATTGCAGCGGTGACGGCGACGCTGCCTGCATAATTGTGCCCAGAAAAATCGTTCCCAAAAGCAGCTTCGACTTGCCTACTTGGCAGGTTGGGGCGGCGCCAGGGATAGGCCAACTTGATAGCTTGTCTCCAAGAGCGACTGCCGCCGCTCTGAAGATCCTGTCGAGCCGTAGAGCACTTCGAGCTTGCGCGGAGAAAACCCAAAGTAGCCAAAAGTTCCTTTGATCCATGCCGTTTCCAAGGCAGCAAGGTAACCAGACTGTTCCATTTCGTCTGAACGCGCTCCGGCTGGCGTAAGAAGAACGCCAGAACGCGGTCTTTGCAGGGAGATCTCTGGGTCATCCAACTGATCATATGCCCACCCCCATGACCAAACGCGATCAACCCAGCCTTTGATCATAGACGGCATTCCCCACCAAAACAGTGGAAAAACAAGGCATATTGCATCTGCGCGGGCGATACGTTCCTGCTCGTTTGCCACATCCGGCGGTATGGAGGCTTTGCCATCTGCTTCAATGTCAGCCATCGACCAAAGCGGGTCAAAACCCTCTGCATGCAAATCCGCAAGTTCGACAGTGTGTCCCGCTGCTTTGGCTCCCTCCATGAAACTCTGGGCAACAACCGCGCTGAACGAAGCAGGGTTGGGATGATCAAGGACGGTCAATACATGCATAAAGTGGCTCCTTTGAAACGACGGCTCATTGCGCAAAAAGGCAGTAGGTGTTCGCAACCGAAAGCCAAAATTGCACCGCTAGAATCCAGATACGGACCCCTTGTGAGATTTCTTTCTAAAGGCTCAAGCTAACTTTAGGTCAAGAAAAATACACGGCATCTCTGCTTTAACTTTGGGCGGGGCAGGGTTTGCGCCATCCATTCGCTGCGGCTTGGTGCTTCAACCCCAGCTGTAATTAAAACTGACGCTGATGCGCTCTTCTTCGGCGTTGTTCATCGGCACTTCGTGGCGCAGCCAACTTTCCCAAAGCAAAATATCGCCAACGTCGGGTTCATAGTAAATGAACCGACGCAGATCGCGCGGGGCGTCGGGTTTGCGGGTCGGGGCGGCCATCATCATCGCAGAACGCGGGTCTTCGAATTTGATGGCGCTGGTGCCCTTTGGCATAGCAACATAGGTTGTGCCGCTGATCACGCTGTGGGGGTGGATGTGCGAGGTGTGCAACCCGCCGTTTGGCAGGATGTTGATCCACAGCGAGTCCAGTTTGATTTTCTTATCACCAATATCGAACGCTAATTCCTTGACGAAGGCAGCGACATGTTTGTCGAGCACTTTTTTGAGGTCTTTGAAAATCGGAAACCGCCACGGCAGGTCGTCCAAGGACGCATAGCTGGTATAGCCAGGATAGTCGTTTGCCTCGCACCAGTCTTGTCCGGCTTCGTCATCTTCAGCGATGGACCAGCAAGAAGTTTCGAGTTCATCCGTATCAATCGCTTTGCCCTTACCGGACAGGGCAGCGCGGTAGATCGGGGTGGCGAAAAGTGATTCAATTTGTGTCATGGGGCCCCTCATAGACCAATGTTGTGGGCGTGCAAACCTAAAGCAGTGGGGATACCCCAATCACCCATTCATGGCTGAAAAGGACAGCTAGGTATATCAGCGCCCCGATAGCAAGGCGTGTGATGCCGCGGCGGGTGATGCGCAGGTTTTGCTGGGTGTTGGACAGGGTCTGCCATCTGTCGGTGCCCAAGATTCGGCGGGCGCGGCGGTCGATGATTTTCATACCGAGGATGGAAAAGCCGGCGAACAAGCCGAACACAATGACATGTGCCAGATTGCCGTTCGGGACCATATGGCTGCCTGACCAAATCAAAAGCGCCACCAGCAACGGGTGACGTATCCAGCCGATCAAGCCACAGTCTTTGGGGTCGAACTGCTCATTGTTCCAGCCGCCAAAGGACAGCGGATTGGGTTGGCCAAACACCATGCTGACGATCAGGATGGCCAACAACATACCTGTCAGTGGAACATGGTTTTGCCACGACGCCCAGCTCCAGATCTCGACAAAGGGCGCACGCCCGGCGGCAATGATAATCCAGGTTAAAACTGCAATGGAAAGGGCGGAGTAGAGCAGGGCAAAGCCAAGCGTGCCAGTGCGAGCAACAATGCGCGCCTTTATGGCGGGGCGCACCGGGATGGAGTGCGATAGGAAAAACACCGCAAAGGCCGCAATAAATTCGCCCCATTGTGATAGAAAATGCACCTTGTGCGTCCTTTTGATAGTGTGAAACTGCCGCCTGTTTTAGCCGATATCAACTAGTCAACCATACGAAAGATCCGCGGCCAATCGTCCTTATCGTTTTGGCTCAGATGTAGGCGGGTAACGTCACTTACCTTGGCGGAATACCCAACCTCAACGGATTTCCCAGCGTCGTCAATTGTGGTCAGGAACAGCGTGCCGGGTTTTGCACGCCACCGCGTGTAGGTCAGTTCGGACTGACCAATCGAGGCGGCCACGCCATCGGCAAACAGTTCAAACCCGTCCCCGTCACCTCCCAGCAGAACTTCGACCCAGCGGCCAACATATTCGACAGGTTGGGATGTTTCAGACACAGGCGAGGACAAACACCCAGCCAGAGGGGCGGCAAAAAGGGCCGCCAGGAATAAGCGTCGCAGCATCGTCCGTCCTTTCTGGTGTGCCGTTACTTGGTAGGCTCGCCAACATTTTCGGCAAATGCCACCTTAAAAGCGGCCTGTTGTTCGGGGGTGGCATCGGTTTGATACTTGGCCACCCAGTCGCCATAGGGCTCGCCGTAAATTGCCTCGCGCCCCTCGGCCTTGGTCATCTCGATGCCACGCTCATTGGCGGCCTCTTGGTACCAGCGCGATAGGCAATTGCGGCACATTCCGGTCAGGATCATCATGTCGATGTTCTGCACATCTTTGCGTCCGTCCAGATGTTTCAGCAAGGCGCGAAAAGCAGCGGCTTCGAGTTCGGTTTGGGTATCCATGTCGCGCTCCTTATAGGGTTCGTTTGGCGTAGGTGGCCGTGTCGATGTCTTTGATATCGACGGTCAGGCTGCCGACATCTGGCAGGGCTTGGTCAAGGGCCGTCAAAATGCAGCGCGTCAGATCGGCCTTCACGGCGTCCTCGCGTCCAGCCAGCAAGCGAATGGTGGCATGGGCAAAGCTTTGCGGCTCGGTCCCGATCAATGAAAACGGACAGGGCAGGGCGCGCACCTTGATGGCACTGATGTCGGGGAACACCCCCGAGGCCGCTGCCGCGTCAAACAGGGTCTTGCAGATGGTGTTCATGCAATGGGTTTCATCCAGATGGCCAGCGTATTCAACAATGATATGTGGCATTCAATTGTCTCCCTTCGTTTGGTTATAGACCCGAAGTTTCAAGCACCTCGGTCAGGATCGGCGCAAGGCGTTTTGCCCATGCGTATTGTTGCGCTTCAGTTTCGATCAGATCATTGCGGATTTCAATCAAGGTGTTTAACCGCCCGTACGCAATGGCGTGCCGGTCCACGGAGTCGCCATCCAAATGACCGCCGTATGGCTCGTTCTCCCCGACACAGAGATCAGGTTCTTTATGAAGCCGATCCAGCAGTGGAACTGAAAGGCGCGAGTCGGTGCCATAAAGAATACCGATGTGCCATGGGCGTATGGGGTAGCCATTCAACTGCGGCGTATAGCTGTGGATCGAGATCAACACAGTGTCGTCCTGGCGCGCTGCCATTTCGGCTTGGGCTGTGTGATACGGGCGATAGCAGGTGTTCAGACGACGCTCGCGTTCCGCCGCATCCGCATGGCGATTGCCGGGGATGATGGTGCCATCGTAGAGCTTCATCAACAAGGTCGGGTCATCTTCTCCACGGTTTGGATCAATCACCAATCGCGAGAAATTCGACAGGATCGCGGGCGCATCCAACATCTCGGCCAAGGCATAGCTGACACCCGCTGCTCCGACATCATAGGCAATGTGGCGTGCCATATCAGCGGCGGCCAACCCAAGATCGCCACCGTTCACAGTTTCAGGCACGGTGTTGGCCGCATGGTCACAAGTGACCAACATCCGCGAGGGCCTGTTTTCACCGATTATTTGGTAAGGATGATATGTCATGGCTTTGTCATATTATTAAGTCATCTCATGCATAATCGCCAGAATGCGCAAGCGCCAGTTGAAACAGCACCAGAATTGCGGCATATAGCCCATGGCCTACCACAAAATGAAAACAATACGAGGAAATTGGCAGTATGAAGCGCCAACGCAATGTAAAGATCGTGGCAACCCTTGGACCGGCCTCCGATGACTATGAAATGATCCGGGCGCTATTCGAGGCAGGGGCAGATGTGTTCCGCCTGAATATGAGCCATGGGCAGCATGATGAAATCAAGGCGCGCCACGCCATTATCCGCCAAATCGAAAAAGATATGGATCGCCCGATCGCGATTTTGGCTGATCTGCAAGGGCCAAAGCTGCGCTGTGGCACCTTTGCCAATAAGGCTGCGGATTTGGAAGATGGACAAGCATTCCGGTTCGATCTGGATGAGACTGAGGGTGACAACCACCGTGTCCGTCTGCCCCACCCCGAAATTTTTCGCGCTTTGAAAAAAGGCGCGACACTGTTGGTTGATGACGGCAAGCTCGAGCTGAAGGTGAATGAATTTGGCGAGGATTTTGCCGATTGCACCGTTGTTGTCGGCGGTACGATTTCCAACCGTAAAGGCGTGAATGTGCCAGATGTGGTGCTGCCCTTGGCGGCGCTGTCCAAAAAGGATCGTAAAGATCTGGAATTTGTTTGTCAGTTGGGCGTGGACTGGCTGGCATTGTCATTTGTACAGCGCCCCGAAGATGTGCATGAAGCACGCGAATTGGCACAGGGGCGCGCTGCGATCCTGTCCAAAATTGAAAAACCAGCCGCCGTCGAGGCGTTCAACGAAATTCTAGAAGCCTCGGATGGTATCATGGTGGCGCGCGGTGATTTGGGCGTTGAATTGCCGGTTCAAAATGTTCCGCCAATTCAAAAACGATTGATCCGAGGGTGCCGCGCAGCCGGCAAACCGGTGATTGTGGCGACGCAAATGCTGGAAAGCATGATCGATAGCCCCGTGCCAACACGCGCCGAGGTTTCCGACGTGGCCACTGCGATTTATGAGGGCACCGATGCGATCATGCTGTCCGCAGAATCCGCCGCTGGCCGGTATCCGATCGAGGCTGTGACCACCATGAACAACGTCGCGATCGAAGTCGAAAGTGACCCGACCTACCGCGAAGTGATCGAGTCGTCGCGCAATCTAAAGCGCAGCTCGGTGGCCGATGGGATCGTCGCCGCCGCGCGAGAAATTGCCGAAACCACTGAAATCAAAGCGATTTGTTGCTTTACACAATCGGGAACCACGGCGTTGTTGACAGCGCGTGAACGGCCCAGCGTGCCGATTATTGCGCTGACACCTTTGACGGGCACAGCGCGGCGTCTATGTCTGAGCTGGGGAGTGAATTGCTATTTCTCGGGTGAGGTTGACCGGTTTAAGTTGGCAGTCGTCAGCGCAGCTCGTGCCGCGCGGGCTTCGGGTCTTGCTACGGAAAAGGACCAGATCGTCGTTACAGCGGGTGTGCCGTTCAACGTGCCGGGCACCACAAATATTTTGCGGGTGGCCCCCTGTGATGAAAGGTTGATTTTCCGCACTGACCAATAGTATTTACGTTGGGTAAGGGTAAATTGTAGGGTGTTTTATGAATAACGATTTGTTTCTGGTCTTCGGGTTGATAATTTCCGGTCTTGCCATTCCGGCCATCCTTGGAGCGCTGGTTGACAGCAGAGTTCCACGTGGGGCCGCGATCATGATTATGATCGGCGGCGGCATGATCGCGGTTGCGCTTATGGGCAAGCCCAGCGGATACACCTTTCAGGAGATACCCCAAGCCTTCACTCGGGTGATCGGCAAATATATCAATTAGGCCCTCAAAGCGGGGCCTTTTTCCCTTGTCATACAGAACTATGCAGCCTATACGACGCACTTCGATGAGCGCGACCGGCCACAGTGGCATGCCGAGTCGCGTTTCAACCGCCTAATTCAAGGAGACGGAAATGCCTAAGATGAAGACGAAATCGAGCTGCAAAAAGCGGTTCAAGGTCACGGCCAAGGGTCGTGTCAAAGCAGGTCAGGCTGGCAAACGCCACGGCATGATCAAACGCACCAACAAATTCCTGCGCAATGCGCGCGGCACAACCACATTGTCGGATCCTGATGCGAAAATCATCAAGTCCATGATGCCGTACTCATAAGGAGGGATTGAGCAATGAGAGTTACTTCAGGTCCAACGACCCAAGCCCGCCATAAAAAAGTCATTAAAGCCGCCAAAGGTTTTAAAGGCCGTCGCAAAAATCTGTTCAAATCCGCAACGCAGGCGGTGGACAAATCCAATCAATACGCAACCCGCGACCGCAAGGCCCGCAAGCGCAACTTCCGTGCTTTGTGGATCCAGCGGATCAATGCGGCTGTACGCAGCCACGACGAAGCGCTGACATATTCGCGTTTCATCAATGGTCTGTCACTGGCTGGCATCGAAGTTGACCGTAAAGTTCTGGCTGATCTGGCCGTGAACGAACCCGAAGCATTTACAGCGATCGTTAACAAGGCACAGGCCGCGCTCGCGTAAATTGCCCCACAGGGTATAAAACTTCAAGAAGCCGCGGACCTTTTTGGGTCACGCGGCTTTTTCTTTGGCTGCTCTTTGTGATAGCAGGGCTGTGACACACATAAGGAATGTCTGATGGACGCGCTAAGACAGAAATATATCGACGCAATTGCCAATGTGGCCGACGAATCCACACTTGAGGATTTGCGCGTTGCCGCCGTTGGCAAAAAGGGCGAAGTCAGCTTGAAAATGCGCGAACTTGGCAAAATGACTCCCGAGGAGCGTCAAGTGGCCGGACCAAAGCTGAACGCGCTAAAGGACGAATTGAACAGCGCGCTTTCGGCGAAAAAAGCGGCGCTCGCAGATGCGGCGCTTGATGAGCGGCTGCGGAGCGAATGGCTGGATGTGACGCTACCCTCGCGCAGTCGTGGTCAGGGCACGATCCATCCGGTCTCCCAAGTCACCGAAGAGGTTTCCGCGATTTTCGCCGACATGGGGTTCACGGTTGCCGAAGGTCCGCAGATTGAAAACGACTGGTATAATTTCGATGCGCTAAACATCCCGCCGCACCACCCCGCGCGTCAAGAATTTGATACCTTTTACATGAACCGCGCCGAGGGCGATGATCGCCCGCCGCACGTCTTGCGCACCCACACTTCGCCGGTGCAAATCCGCGAAATGGAAAAAACCGGTGCGCCGATCCGGGTGATCGCGCCGGGGCGTGTGTATCGTTCGGACTATGACCAAACCCACACGCCGATGTTCCACCAGATCGAAGGCATGGCGATTGGCAAAGACATTTCCATGGCCAATTTGAAATGGGTGCTCGAAGAATTTTTCGCGGCGTTCTTTGAAATCGACGGCATCAAAACCCGTTTTCGCGCCTCGCACTTTCCGTTCACGGAACCCTCGGCCGAGGTCGATATTCAGTGCTCGTGGGTCGATGGTCAATTGCGCATCGGCGAGGGCGACGACTGGATGGAGGTGCTGGGTTCTGGCATGATGCACCCCAAGGTTTTGCAAGCGGGCGGCGTTGATCCTGACAAATGGCAAGGCTTTGCCTTTGGCATGGGGATTGATCGGATCGCGATGCTGAAATACGGCATCCCCGACCTGCGCGCGTTTTTCGACAGCGACCTGCGCTGGCTGCGCCACTACGGTTTCTCTGCGCTGGATATGCCGACGCTGCATGGTGGGTTGAGCAAATGATCGAAGACCTCCAAGACACATACCCAGGTGCGGGCACCTTCAAGCTGGGCCACAACGCTGAAACATCTGCCGAGCTGATCGCGCTGGTGCGGGCGAAAACCAAACACGCCGAATGTGCGGCGCTGGCTGAATTTGGTGGTGATATGACCTCGATGCCCAAAGTCGGGCGTTGTGACATCATCGCCAATTGGGACGGCTCTGCTGCGGTGGTGGTGAAAACCACTTCGGTAAAAACCCTGCCCTTTGACAAAGTCACCGAGCGGATGGCCGTGGCCGAAGGCGAGCATGAAGATCTGGCCGATTGGCGCCGCGCCCGCGAGACCTATTTTAAGAAAAACGGCGGCTTTAAACCCGACATGCAGGTGGTGTTTGAATTCTTTGAAGTGGTTGAAAATCTAATCGGCAGTGAAATTGATCCGAATGAGGAAACAAAATGAAATTTACGCTCTCATGGCTCAAGGACCACTTGGAAACTGACGCCTCGCTTGATGATATTCTGTACGCATTGACCGACATCGGCCTAGAGGTCGAAGAGGTCATCAACCCCGCCGACACGCTGTCCGAATTCACGCTGGGCTACGTTAAGTCCGCCGAAAAACACCCCGATGCGGACCGTTTGCGTGTCTGTCAGGTGGAAACGGATGCGGGCATGCAGCAGATCATTTGCGGCGCGCCAAATGCGCGTGAAGGCATCACCGTCGTGGTCTGCAAACCCGGCATGTATATTCCCGGCCTCGACATCACGATCAAGGTTGGAAAAATCCGTGGCGTTGAAAGCCACGGCATGATGGCGTCCGAAAAAGAGCTGGAACTGTCGGATGAACACGACGGTATTATCGAGCTGCCGTCTGGCAAAGTTGGCGACAAGTTTATTGACTGGTTGGCGGCGAATGATCCAACCAAAGTGGACCCTGTGATCGACATCGCCATCACGCCAAACCGCCCCGACGCGCTGGGCATTCGCGGCATTGCCCGTGATCTGGCAGCGCGTGGGCTGGGCACTTTGTTGCCCACCAAAACGGCGCAAGTGGACGGGACATTCGAGTGCCCAATCAACGTGACGATTGACGAGGACACCCGCACCGATGGCTGCGAGGTCTTCATGGGCCGTCTGATCAAAGGTGTGAAAAACGGCCCCAGCCCTGAATGGTTGCAACATCGCTTAAGGGCCATCGGCTTGCGCCCGATTTCGGCGCTGGTCGACGTGACGAATTTCTTCACCTATGATGTGAACCGCCCATTGCACGTGTTTGATGCCGACAAAGTCAGCGGTGATCTGCGGGTGCATCGCGCCAAAGGGGGCGAGACCCTGATGGGGCTGGACGACAAAGAATACAGCTTTGACGCGGGCATGGTGGTGATCTCGGATGACAAGGCGATCGAGAGCATCGGTGGCATCATGGGCGGGCTGGCAACGGGCTGTACCGAAACGACGACCAACGTGTTCTTGGAGGCCGCGATCTGGGACACGATCCGCACCGCCAAAACGGGCCGCGCATTGAAGATCAATTCCGACGCGCGCTATCGCAATGAACGTGGCATTGATCCCGCGTTCAATGCGCAAGCGATTGAATTGGCCACGCAGATGATTTTGGATCTCTGCGGCGGCGAAGCCTCCAACGTGGTGACAGCGGGTGAAGTGCCTGACGTGAGCCGCGCCTACCAGTTGGACACGGACCGTGTGCAGTCCTTGGTTGGTATGGAAATCGCGCCAACGACACAGCGAGCAACGCTGACAGCGCTCGGGTTCGAGCTGGATGCAAACGATATGGCCAGCGTGCCGAGCTGGCGGCCCGACGTGCAAGGCTCTGCCGATCTTGTTGAGGAAGTCGCCCGCATGGCGTCCCTGACCAAGCTGGAGGGCAAGCCGATGGCCCGCGCCCAAGTTGGCGTGCCGCGCGCTATTCTAACGCCGATGCAACAACGCGAGAACATGGCGCGACGCACCATTGCGGCGCTGGGTTACAATGAATGCGTAACGTACTCCTTCATCGACCAGGCCAGTGCAAAACTGTTTGGTGGCGGCACTGATGCCACCATGCTGGACAACCCGATTTCATCTGAAATGAGCCATATGCGCCCTGACCTGCTGCCCGGTCTTTTGCAAGCCGCTGCCCGTAATCAGGCGCGCGGGTTCATGGATATGGCGCTGTTCGAAGTTGGCCCGGCATTTCATGGCGGCGAACCAGGTGAACAACATTTGTTGGCCACCGGCATCCTGATAGGCCACACCGGCCCCAAGGACGTGCATGGCGAACGGCGCAGCGTTGATCTCTATGATGCCAAGGCCGATGCCGAAGCGGTTCTAAGTGCCGTTGGCGCTCCCGCCCGCGTGCAAATCCTGCGCGAGGCGGCAGAGTGTTGGCACCCAGGGCGGTCCGGCGTGATTTGTTTGGGGCCAAAGAAAGTAATGGCGGTGTTTGGTGAAATTCACCCCAAAGTTTTGACAGCCATGGATGTCAAAGGCCCCGCCGTTGGCTTTACCGTGTTCGTCGAGCAACCCCCGTTCCCGCGCAACAAAACAGCCACGCGCCCTGCACTGGCCCTGCGTGATTTGCAAGCGGTCGAGCGTGACTTTGCCTTTGTCGTGGATGCAGATGTCGAGGCATTGACACTGGTCAATGCTGCAACGGGTGCCGATAAAACGCTGATTGAATCCGTGCGTGTGTTTGATGAATTCATTGGTGATTCATTAGGTGTGGGCAAGAAATCCTTGGCGATTTCGGTGCGTTTGCAGCCCATTGATGCGACATTGACCGAAAAGGACATCGAAGCCGTGTCCGACAAAATCATCGCCAAAGTCGCAGGCGCGACTGGTGGCGAATTAAGGGGATAAACGATGACATTGAAGGTTTATTTGTCTGGTGAAATTCACACAGATTGGCGTGACGTCATCATCGCGGGCGCGACGGGTCTGGATGTGAATTTCACCTCTCCCGTCACCGATCACGACGCGTCGGACGATTGTGGCGTCACCATAATGGGGGCCGAGGCGGACAAGTTTTGGCACGACAACAAGGGCGCCAAACTGAACGCGATCCGCACCCGCAAAGGCATTGAAGACGCCGATGTTGTGGTGGTGCGCTTTGGTGATAAATACAAGCAGTGGAACGCAGCTTTTGATGCGGGCTACGCGGCGGCTCTGGGGAAATCCCTGATTGTGTTGCACGGGGCTGACCATCAGCATGCGCTGAAAGAGGTCGATGCGGCTGCTTTGGCCGTTACCGAGGAACCTGCCCAAGTGGTGCAGATTTTGCGCTATGTTTTGACGGGTGAACTGGGCTAGGCTTTCCGCAAACGGGGGCCAAAATGATTTACGATTATGTGATCGTTGGTGGCGGATCGGCGGGTTGTGTTTTGGCGGCGCGCCTGTCCGAGGACGCCAACACCACCGTCTGCCTGCTAGAAGCCGGAGGCGGTGGCAAAGGCCTACTGATCCGCGCGCCCGCTTTGGTGGCCGCGATGGTCTCGGGGCGACCAAAACTCAATAATTGGGCGTTGCGCACGGTGCCGCAAGCCGGGCTGGACAACCGGCGCGGGTTTCAACCCCGCGGCAAGGCTTTGGGCGGCTCAAGCGCCATCAATGCGATGCTGTATCTGCGCGGCCATAAACAGGATTACAACGAATGGGCCGATCTGGGTTGTGACGGTTGGTCGTGGGACGAGGTGCCGCCCTATTTCAAACGCGCAGAGGGCAATGCACGGGGTGCGGATAATTTTCATAGTGCAAAGGGGCCGCTACAGGTCGCCGACCAAAACGCGCCACGCGGCATCTCAGACGCCTTTGTTGACGCTGCCGAGGCGCTGCAAATCCCGCGCAATGATGATTTCAATGGCGCGCGCCAAGAGGGGGCGGGCCTGTATCAAGTGACACAGTTTTCGAAGGGTGCGCACAAGGGTGAGCGTTGCTCGGCCGCGGCAGCCTATTTGTTTCCAATGCAAAGCCGCAAGAACCTGACTGTGGTCACGCGGGCCGAAGTTTCACGGGTGGTGATGGACGGAACACGGGCCGTTGGTGTTGCCTATAAACGCAAGGGCCAGGATCATGTCGCCAAGACAGGGCGCGAGGTTATCCTGTCGGCGGGTGCGTTCGGTACGCCGCAAGTGTTGATGTTGTCAGGAATCGGGGCTGCGGATGAGATACAGGCGCACGGCATTCAGGTGCTGCGCGACTTGCCTGGGGTTGGCAAAAATCTGCAAGACCATCTGGACTACATCATCTCCTACAAATCCAAACGCCGCGACGTGGTTGGGGTGAACCCAATTGGCTTGGCGCAACTTGCACGGGCCGGCTTGAAGTGGCTTAAAACCGGCGAGGGGAAGTTCACCACCCCCTTTGCCGAAGGCGGAGCGTTTCTCCGCTCGGATCCGGCACAAACCCGGCCCGATTTGCAGCACATATTGTCATAGGCATTGTCGATGATCACATGCGCAAAATCCGTATGTCACACGGGTTCAGTTGCCATGTTTGCGTGCAGCGGCCAAAGGCGCGAAGGATGGTTGGGTTGCGCGATAGCAACCCCGGTTCCGCACCGAAAATTGATCCAGCGTTCCTGTCCGATCCGGCGGATTTACACAGCTTGATGTGGGGCGCACGGATGATGGATGAATTGTTAAAGGCTGACCCGTTGACGCCGTGGCGCGGTAAACGGTTGTATCCACATGACGGCACCGATACAGCGCTTGAGGCTGATATCCGCGCCCGTGCTGACACCATTTACCACCCTGTAGGCACCTGCCGCATGGGGCGCGACGAGATGGCAGTGGTGGACCCTGAATTGAGGGTGCGTGGGGTGCAGGGATTGCGGGTGGTGGATGCCTCGGTGATGCCGCGTCTGGTGGGCGGCAATACAAATGCGCCCACCATTATGATTGCGGAAAAAGCCGCTGATATGATCCGCCAAGGTGCGCCGCTTACCCAACCTCACAGCGAGGAAAGCTGTCAGGCTTGACGAGCGGCGGGCAAACCTAGCTGGCGGCGGGTTGTGCTAAACCAGCCTGTACAGCGGGACGCGCAACGAAACGCTCTAGATAGGCCGACACATTTTTCAAATCGTCCCAACCGACAAAATCACCTTTCTCAACGGATTCATGCATCATGTGCATCGTGCGAACCCAAGGCGCAATCGCGATGTCAGCGATCGAATAGGCATCACACACCCAGTCGCGCCCCTCCAGTCGCGCATCCAGCACCTCCAGCAAGCGCGCACTCTCTTCGATGTAGCGGTTTGCGGGGCGCGGGTCTTCGATTTCTTTGCCGGCAAATTTCACGAAAAACCCAACCTGCCCAAACATCGGGCCAATGCCACCCATTTGGAACATCAACCATTGCAACACTTCGTAGCGCCCAGCGGCGTCAGTTGGCATCAGTTTGCCAGTTTTCTCGGCGAGATAGATCAAGATCGCACCTGATTCAAATAGCGCCAATGGTTTGCCGTCCGGCCCATCCGGATCAATGATGGCTGGAATTTTGTTGTTCGGGTTCAGCGACAGGAATTCTGGCGTGAACTGATCCCCATCGGCAAAGGACACCAAATGCGCATCATAAGGTAAGCCCAGCTCTTCGAGCATGATCGAGACTTTGACTCCGTTTGGCGTGGGCAAGCCGTAATACTGGATGGCCGAGGTTTGTTTTGGGGGCCAGCGTTTGGTGATGTTATAATCTGAAAGATGGCTCATTGGGGGGACTCCGTTTCCATTGTTCACTTAATATAGGTTTTGCCGCGACGATTAAAAGATTAACAATGTGTTAAATAATGTGCTAATGGCTGTGCACTCACGCGCAATGGGCAAAGTCGGGACAGTTCGATCCGGCCCTGGAGAGAAACAAAGTAAAGTAAGGGACATAACTATGCTTAAAGAGTTCAAAGACTTCATCGCGAAGGGCAATGTCATGGACATGGCCGTTGGTATCATCATCGGTGCGGCATTCACTGCGATTGTGGGGTCATTGGTCGCTGATTTGATCAACCCGATCATCAGCCTGTTCATGGGCGGGACTGATTTCTCGAGCATGTATGCATTGCTGGGCGAAGGTGAATACGGTTCAATCGGCGAAGCCGAAGAAGCCGGCGCCGCGGTGTTTGCTTATGGCCGTTTCATCATGGCGATCATCAACTTCATCGTGATTGCTTTTGTGGTGTTCATGCTGGTTCGTGCTGTGAACAAAACCAAAAAGGCAGAAGAAGCAGCGCCAGTTGCTGATCCGGGTCCATCCGAGTTGGACCTGCTGAAAGAAATCGCAGCCTCGTTGAAAAAGTAATCAACCGCTGCTGAAGTTTCAGGGCTCGCCATTTCGGCGGGCCCTTTTTATGTGCGGCGATTACGCCTGTGAGGCGCTGCGCCTTGGCCGGATATACCAATACCATAGACGATAGGCTGTCAAAGCGATCAGCGGCCCGAAATGTATCAGAGCAGGCACGTAGCCGCCCCAATTGTGCAGCGAAGCCCAGTGGATCAGGGTCAGCACGGCGGCCGGATAGGTCCAGCGTTGCAGTTTTTTCCAGTTAGGCCCCATGACCCGCACAAAATAGTCCATCGAAGTCACGGCCAGTGGGATAAAGATCAAAAACGCCAGCCAGCCGGTCCAGATATAAAGCCGGTCCAATTCGCCGATCATCCGCTCTAATGTGGCTTTGTCGATCAGGTAAAATACGGTGTGCAGCAGGGCGTAGGCAAAGGCGGCAACGCCAAAATAGCGGCGGTTCTTTTTCAACCAGATCGGTCCGCGCCAGCCTTTAAGCAACATCGTCAAAGGTGTCGCAATCATCGCAATGATTAAAAAACGGGCGGAAAATTCGCCGCTGGGATGCACCAGAATATGGTAAATGCGGGGATTGGTGTCGGTGACGAGGGCATTGGCCATGCTAAGGGCGGGTAGGGATAAGACCAGCCATAACCAGTAAGGGGAAAGGCGGGACCGCATCGTATAAGTGCTCCAATTGAGTAACTATTCAGTATTATACGCAACTGCCCGTCTTTTCCGTTGTTTTATTTTAAGAAACTTGCCGTCGGCGTCACATCAATGCCAAGGGCCGTGCCGACCGCGCCGTACGTCAGATGTCCGGCATGTACATTCAGCCCATTGGCCAGATGTGCATCGTCAATGCAGGCTTGCTTCCAACCCTTGTCGGCAAGCGCCAACATGAACGGCATTGTCGCGTTTCCGAGTGCGATTGTCGAAGTGCGCGCAACTGCACCCGGCATGTTGGCAACGCAGTAGTGCATGATGCCATCAACCTCGTAAATCGGGTCCTGATGGGTGGTGGCATGCGAGGTTTCAAAACACCCGCCTTGGTCAATGGCCACATCGACCAGCGCCGCACCCGGTTTCATTTCCGATAGCTGCGCGCGGCTAATCAATTTTGGCGCAGCCGCACCAGGTACCAACACGGCACCGATCACCATATCGGCCTCACGGACCAGTTCAATCGTGTTGCCAGCCGAGGCATAGCTGTTCTTGAAATCACGGCCAAACACATCATCCAGATAGCGCAGGCGTGGCAGATAGCGGTCAAGCACCGTCACATCCGCGCCCATACCCGCCGCGATACGGGCTGCGTGGGTGCCAACGACACCGCCGCCGATCACCACAACGCGGGCAGGCCCAACACCTGGTACGCCGCCCATCAAAACGCCGCGACCACCGTTGGCTTTTTGCAAGGTCCATGCGCCGACTTGCGGGGCCAGACGGCCAGCAACTTCGGACATCGGAGCCAGCAACGGCAAACCACCGCTTGCGTCAGTTACGGTTTCATAGGCAATGGCGGTACAGCCACTTGCGATCAGGTCGTTGGTTTGGTCGGGATCGGGCGCAAGGTGTAGGTAGGTGAACAACAATTGCCCTTCGCGCAGCATTTTGCGTTCAATGGCTTGAGGCTCTTTAACCTTGACGATCATGTCAGCGGTTTCGAAAACTTCAGCGGCTGTGCCGAGGATTTCAGCACCAGCAGCGATATAGTCTTCATCCGTGAACCCAGCACCATTGCCGCCTTGGGTTTCGATCACGACCTTGTGGCCACGCGCAACAGCCTCGCCGGCTGCATTTGGGGTTATTCCAACGCGGAATTCTTGTGGTTTAATCTCTTTTGGACATCCGATAATCATGGCACTTCCTCCCTGCCTATGGGATGACCATATTGACCTACCCACGCAATTGCTTTGAAAAGAACGGGTGAAGGTTGTACCATCTGCGCAAGATAGTTTGGCTAAACAATCAGGGGTTAGAAGAAATGAGCGTGTTACAGGAATTAGACAGCATAGACCGTCGTATCCTAGGGGCACTGCAAAAACGCGGGCGGATGACCAATGCGGATCTGTCAGACAAGATCAATCTATCGCCTTCGGCCTGTCACCGCAGGGTGCAACGGCTCGAGACAGATGGTTACATCAAGGACTACGTGGCGCTGCTGGATCCGCGCAAATTGGGCTGTCCTTCGACCATATTTGTCGAAATTACGTTATCTGGCCAAGCGGACGAAGTGCTGGAGGCCTTTGAACGGGAAGTGGCCAAGGTGCCGGACGTGTTAGAATGCCATTTGATGGCTGGCACGGCGGATTACCTGTTGAAAGTGGTGGCCCAAGACACCGAAGATTTCGCCCGCATTCACCGTCGGTATTTGGCGCGTTTGCCAGGCGTTGCACAGATGCAATCGTCATTTGCGTTGCGCACGGTATTCAAGACTACTGCCCTGCCGGTTTAGGCACTTGGTGGGCCGAGCGTTAGGCCGTGACCCTTCCAAGTACCCATAAGAATAAGGTATATACCCTCTTTTTCGATAGTTGGTCAGGTATTCCATACTTGTTGGCTCCGCTGAGCGCTCCCTATGCTCTGTTGAAGTTAACGTGAGATTTTTTAGTGGAAATCGATACAGCATATGGAGCGATGAACATGGCAAATTATTATGGAACCTACCAAGGAAACTTCATTTTCGGCGGGGCAAGCGACGACAACATTTTTGCCTATGAAGGGGATGATTACGCTAGTGGCGGCGGTGGAAATGACTTGCTGACGGGCGGTCTTGGGGCTGATCGGCTTTATGGTGACAGCGGCAATGACAGACTTTTTGGCGGTGCCGATAACGATAGCCTTTTTGGTGGCACTGGGGATGACAAGCTGTGGGGCGGAAGCGGCAATGACACCCTTTATGGCGATAGCACATCCTATTACGTCCTGGGCTATGGCAACGACAGGCTATATGGCGGCTCCGGCCACGATCGCCTGTTTGGCGGTTTTGGCAATGACTATCTTGATGGCGGTGCTGACAACGACTGGCTGTATGGCGGTGATGGTCGCGACACGCTTGTGGGGGGGGCGGGCAACGACCGGCTTTTTGGAGAGAACTCGATCGACATGCTTTTTGGGGGGGATGGCATTGATTACCTATACGGCGGATCTGGCAATGACCGACTGTTTGGGGAAGCGGGCAATGACCGGTTATATGGCGAAGACGGCAATGATCTTATGGTCGGCGGGGATGGCGACGATTACCTCTCGGGAGGCGCGGGCCACGACGGCATGCAAGGCGGTGTGGGGCGCGATTTCCTGAGGGGTGGCGACGGCAATGACGGGCTTTCTGGCGGCGACGGCAATGATACTTTGCTGGGTGACGACGGGGCCGATGTCCTGCGCGGCGGCTCTGGCGATGACACGCTGCTCGGTGGCGAGGGCAATGACCGTCTATATGCTGGTGCTGGCACCGATGTGCTATATGGCGGCGAAGGGAATGACCGCTTGGAGGTCATCGACCTTGCGGCTGGTGACCGTGGGTACAACAGCAACAACTTTCTGAACGGCGATGCAGGAAATGATGTTTTGGTCGCGGATGGCGGGGGCGATCGTCTGACTGGCGGCACGGGTGACGACACCATGACCGGTGGTGGTGGCGCGGATCAATTCATTTTTGAATCACCCGATTATATTCGCTCGACAGGCTCGGGCGGTTTTGGTGGTTTTGGCGGGTTTGGAGGCAACGGCAATTTTGATCCAAACGATTTCATTCGGGAAATCAACGGCCACGACGTGATCACTGATTTCGAAGCCGGGGTTGATGAGATCACGTTTATCGGTGGCAACATCAGGTTTAGTGATCTGACAATTACCCAATCCGGTTCTGACACCGTGATTGCCTACGGGGGCGATGACATCACGTTGTTGAATTTCAACGCGTCGACCTTGTCTGCCACAGACTTTGTGTTCTGAACGGAAGACTAGGACGGCGCGACCAATGTGACGATGTCGTCCATGATTTTGTTCAGTTCAAAATCTTTCGGAGTATAGACCCGCGCGACGCCCATATCATGCAAGGTATGGGCGTCATCCTCGGGAATGATACCACCGACAACCACCGGAATATGGGTCAGGTTTTCGGCCTTCATCAGCGCCAGTAGATCGTGGATTAATGGGACGTGGCTGCCGGACAGGATTGACAGGCCAATCACATGCGGGTCCTCAACTTTGGCGCTGGCGATGATTTCGGCGGGGGTCAAACGGATGCCTTCATAACTGATTTCCATGCCGCAATCGCGCGCACGGGTAGCGATCTGCTCGGCGCCGTTGGAATGACCATCCAGCCCCGGCTTACCCACCAGAATTTTCATGCGTCGGCCCAACGTGTCCGAGGCCGCATCGACTTTGCTGCGGATTTCGTCCAAACCTTCGGTGCGGTTTGAGGGGTTCGGCGTGACGCCTGTGGGGGCGCGGTATTGCCCAAAGGCGTTGCGCACCATCGCACCCCATTCCCCTGTGGTCGCGCCAGCGCGCGCTGCGGCAATTGAAGCGGGCATGATGTTTTCACCCGACAAAGCCGCCGCGCGCAGATTATCCAGTGCAGATTTAACAACCGCATCATCACGGTCCTCGCGCCATGCGTTCAGACGTGCGATCTGGTCGGCTTCGGCGGCAGGATCGGACACCATGATCGAGCCATCACCCGAAGTCAGCGGGCTTTCCTCGGCCTCGACCCAACGGTTCACGCCGACAACAGTGGTTTCGCCGGTTTCGATTTTGGCGATGCGGGCGGCGTTGGACTCGACCAGCCGTGATTTCATATATTCAATCGCGGCCACCGCCCCGCCCATGCTGTCAATCTGGGCCAACTCGGCGCGTGCACCGGCTTTCAACTCGTCAACCTTGCGGGTGATCGCGGGGTTTCCATCGAACAGATCGTCAAATTCCAAAAGATCGGTCTCATATGCCAAAATCTGTTGCATCCGCAGCGACCATTGCTGATCCCAAGGGCGCGGCAGGCCCAAGGCCTCGTTCCAGGCGGGCAACTGCACTGCACGGGCACGGGCGTTTTTGGACAGGGTGACGGCCAACATTTCAATCAAAATGCGGTAGACGTTGTTTTCTGGCTGCTGTTCGGTCAGCCCCAGCGAGTTCACCTGCACCCCATAGCGAAAGCGCCGGAACTTGGGGTCGGTGATACCGTAGCGTTCGGTAGTGATTTCATCCCACAACTCCACAAAGGCGCGCATTTTGGAAAGCTCGGTGACAAAGCGAATACCCGCATTCACAAAGAACGAGATGCGTCCGACCATAGCCGGAAAATGCTCAGGCGGGACTTTGTTTTTCAGGTCATCCAGCACGGCGGTGGCGGTGGCCAGCGCAAAGGCAAGCTCCTCTTCCGGCGTCGCGCCAGCCTCTTGCAAATGGTAGGAACACACGTTCATCGGGTTCCATTTGGGTAGATGCTGGCGGGTGTAGGCAGCGATGTCGGTGATCATCCGCAAAGACGGCGCGGGCGCACAGATGTAGGTGCCGCGCGACAGGTATTCCTTTATAATGTCGTTCTGCACAGTGCCTTGAAGGGCGGAAATGTCTGCCCCTTGTTCGTCTGCGGCGGCGATGTAAAGCGACAGCAACCACGGCGCCGTGGCGTTGATCGTCATCGAGGTGTTCATCTTTTCCAGCGGGATATCAGCAAACAGGGCGCGCATATCGCCAAGGTGGTTGATCGGCACGCCAACCTTGCCGACCTCGCCTTTGGCCAAAATGTGATCGGAGTCATATCCCGTTTGGGTTGGTAAATCGAAGGCCACGGACAAACCGGTTTGTCCCTTGGCAAGGTTGTCACGATAAAGCGCGTTTGAAGCCGCAGCAGTGGAGTGGCCCGCATAGGTGCGAAACAGCCAAGGACGTGGCTTGTTTTGGGTCTCTGGGTTCGGTGTCTTTGATGCGGGCATGGCGATGGCCTTATTGTAATTGCTGCGCTGCCGCATTTTCGCAAAAGTAAGAATGTTGCGCAAGGGCTAATATCATAATAATTATGTTGCGCGCTCGGGTGGGCTGCCAACCGTACACCGGGCCACCTTATCAGGAGCGTTTCATGGGGAAATGAGGGAGAGGGCCCCGAATTCCTAAAAACGGCCAAATCACATCGCCCCTAGACCTGTGGCAACATTCCTGAAAGGCTGTCGTAATGGGGCGTATTGTTGAGATTCCGCTATGGTTGTTGCTGCTGATCGCCGGATTTGCTGCTTTTGCGGCATTGGAGCGTGTATTGGCCCCATCTGTGCGTTGGTATCTACGGCGCCGGATGCAAAAAGTTGTTACCAAAGTAAACACCAAGTTAGAGCGCCCGATCGAGCCGTTCAAACTGGCCCGCCGCCATGACATGATCCAACGGGTGCTGTATGATCCAAAGGTGGCTGAGGCGATTGTGGAGCACGCCCACACAGAGGATGTGCCAGAAAACGTCGCCTTTGAAACGGCACGTCGGTATGCCCATGAAATTGTACCTTCATTTAGCGCGTCGCTCTATTTTGGTTTCGCAACCCGTGCTTCGCGTTGGTTCAGTCAGATGCTTTATCGTGTGCGGTTGGGGCATTTTGACGAGACAGCGATCAAGGCGATTGATCCAGACGCCACGGTGATTTTCGTGATGAACCATCGTTCCAATATGGACTACGTGTTGGTCACCTATCTGGCGGCGGAGCGCTCGGCACTGTCTTATGCCGTTGGGGAATGGGCACAAATCTGGCCGTTGAAACACTTGATCCGTGCGATGGGCGCCTATTTTATCCGCCGCAAATCCCGCAACCTGTTATATCGCCGCGTGTTGGCCCGCTATGTGCAATTGGCCACGGCGGGTGGGGTGACACAGGCGGTGTTTCCCGAAGGTGGGCTCAGTCTGGATGGCACGGTGCACGCGCCAAAGCTGGGTTTGTTGAACTATGTGGTGTCCGAATTTGACCCAGACGGCACACGTGATGTGGTGTTTGTGCCTGTGGCGCTGAATTATGATCGGGTGATGGAAGACCGCATTTTGATTTCAGCTGGCGAAAAAGGGGAGCGCAAGTTCCGTTTTAGCCTGCTTAAGATGCTGGGCTTTATTGGGCGTCAATTGAAATTCAAGCTGACAGGGCGCTATCATCGGTTTGGGTATGCCTCTGTCAGTTTTGGCGATCCGGTTAGCCTGCGTGAGTTCGTCAAAACCTGCGACGGGAATGTGACTGAATGCGTTGCTGAAAAGGTAATGCAACGGGTGCGCGACGTTGTGCCCGTGTTGCCGGTGCCATTGGTGGCTGCCACGATGCTGGCGGCAGACGCGCCAATGGATCAGGCGCAAGTGAAAGCGGCTGTAACGGCAATGGCAGGTCGGATGCAAGCAAATGGCGCGCATATTCATGTGCCGCGTGACAGTTTGGACTATGCCGCCGAAATTGGCCTTAAGATATTATCGCTGCGCCATATGGTGACCCAAGAAGGTGAGACCTATCTCGCCAACCCCAAAGAGCAGGCCGCATTGGAATTTTACGCCAATTCCATAGCACATCACGCGGTTGGAGCCACGGGCGCCAATATTCCGTAACGTTAGATAATTTCAAAAACCACCCTTTTTGAATTGCATTATTGCGCGAGCAGTCATACTTCACTTGTGACACCCGCTTTGATTCTGCGCTGCGGCATTTTTACTTGGAGGCACTTATGACTGTTACCACCCACCCTGACATCGCCCCTTATGATGCGCCTGAAAAGGATTTGTATAACATTGGGGAAATCCCACCGCTTGGGCACGTGCCAAAACAAATGTATGCATGGACCATTCGTCAGGAACGGCACGGCGATCCAGACAAGGCAATGCTGCAAGAAGTGGTCGAAACACCCAGCATCGACAGCCACGAAGTGTTGGTTTTGGTGATGGCAGCGGGCGTGAACTATAACGGGGTTTGGGCTGCACTTGGTACGCCGATCACACCTTTTGCGGTGCATGGCGCTGATTTCCACGTTGCAGGCTCGGATGCCTCGGGCATCATCTGGGCAGTGGGTGACAAAGTTACGCGCTGGAAAGTCGGCGACGAGGTGGTGATCCACTGTAACCAAGATGATGGCGATGACGAGGAATGCAACGGCGGCGACCCGATGTTTTCGCCCTCGCAACGAATTTGGGGATACGAGACGCCGGACGGTTCTTTTGCGCAATTCACGCGCGTACAAGCGCAGCAATTGATGCCACGCCCAAAACACCTGACTTGGGAGCAAAGCGCCTGTTATACACTGACGCTGGCCACCGCATATCGGATGCTGTTCGGTCACCACCCGCATGAGCTTAAGCCCGGTCAAAACGTATTGGTCTGGGGCGCGTCTGGCGGTCTGGGATCCTTTGCCATTCAGTTGATCAACACGGCGGGGGGCAATGCGATTGGCGTTATCTCCAATGAGGACAAGCGGGAGTTTGTTATGGGCTTGGGGGCCAAAGGCGTTTTGAACCGCAAGGATTTCAATTGCTGGGGACAGATGCCAACCGTGAACACCCCCGAATACAAAGAATGGTTCGGCGAAGTGCGCAAATTCGGCAAGGCAATTTGGGACATCACCGGCAAGGGCAACAATGTCGATATGGTGTTCGAGCATCCCGGCGAGGCCACATTCCCTGTGTCAGTGTTTGTTGTCAAAAAAGGTGGTATGGTTGTGATCTGTGCGGGCACGACAGGGTACAACCTGACCATGGACGCGCGCTATTTGTGGATGCATCAAAAACGGGTTCAGGGCTCGCATTTTGCCCATTTGAAACAGGCGGCCGCTGCGAACCAATTGATGGTTGAACGGCGTTTGGATCCAAGCATGTCGGAAGTTTTCCCATGGGATGAAATTCCATCGGCGCACATGAAAATGTGGAACAACGAGCATAAGCCCGGTAATATGGCGGTGTTGGTTCAAGCCCCAACGACGGGGCTGCGCACATTGGAAGATGCGTTGGACGCAGGAACCTAAGAGACAGAAGATTTTGCTGAATTTAGGCCCCTGACATCATCGGTGTTGGGGGCCTTTTTTAATGTACTAAACAGTTCCACTATTCCGGAATAGTAGAACTGTTTAGGGCGTCCTTTTCGTCGCATCTTGGCTGGCCATATTGGCAACCCGTCTATAGGGTCGCCACATGGCAACACCAACCGTAAAGTTTTCCGAAGATCAAGCCGAAGCATTTGACCGCATCACCGAGGTGTTGCTGGGTGCCGGAGTCGATTTAGACAACGCCATCCTGACCCCGCAATCTGACGGCCAGGATCATGTTTTGGCCGTGGTGGGCAAGGCAGGTTCTGGCAAAACACTGCTTTTGGCGCGCCTCTATGAGGCGTTGGAAGAGGCTAGCGTCGACGTCGTTTCAGGCGATTACGAGGCCAAGCGGCGCAAGGACAAGCGCACCTTGGCGATCCTCGCTCCGACCAATAAAGCCGCCAGCGTTCTGCGCAACCACGGCGTGCCCGCGACCACCATTCACCGTATCCTGTACACACCGCTCTACGACCCTGAGTATGAAAAGATTGCCGAATGGCTGGCGGGACGGGGTGAGAAACCTGAAATCGAAGGCCTGACAGAGGCCGCATTGGACCGTGCCGCTTCGTTCTTTGCCAGCAACAAATCCATTCCAGGTGCGTTGGCGGCTGCGGGCCTGCGTGGCTCGGATTTCATCATTGGTTGGAAACGCCGAGACGAGCCGATGGACATCGGGTTTGTCGATGAAAGCTCGATGTTGGATGAAAAGCAGCTGGAAGATCTCAAAGAGATTTTCCCGACCCTGGTGTTGTTCGGTGATCCCGCCCAATTGGCGCCTGTCGGGCAATCTGGCGAGATGGTTTTTGACAATTTCTCGGGTAAACAAAAATTGCAACTACACCGTATTCACCGTCAGGACGCGGACAATCCAATTCTTGATTTGGCCCATGCGCTTAGTGACGAAAACCTGCAATTTCATGATTTTGAGCGAATGATCGAAGAGGCCGCGCAAAAAGACGAGCGCGTGGTTTGGGCGCAACGCGTTGAGGCCGACATGATGGCGCGCTCGCCCGTGTTGGTCTGGATGAATAAAACGCGGGTGCGTTTAATCCAAGCGTTCCGCAATTCCTACGGTGCGCCAGCGGACGAACTGCTGGCCGGTGAGCCACTGATTTGCGACGGGATTGAACTGCCGCTCAAGCACCGCAAGAAACGCATTGATCTTGAAGCACGCGGGCTGATCAAAGGCGCACAGGTGATCTATTTAGGGGCGGGTCGCAAGGCCGGGTTTTCACGCATCCATGTGTTGGGCGCAGAAGATCCACAAGTCTCGGCGGCGTCGATCATTAAGATCGAAATGCCGGATGAGGAAGAGCCATTCATTCCTTTCGCGGCTCGCATGGGCGCCGCGTTTTTACACGGCTCAGCGGTGACAATTCACAAGGCTCAAGGCTCGCAATGGGAAAATGTGCAGGTCTTTGGGCCAGACTTGGCCGTGGCGGCGCGCATGGGCCGGGTTGAGGCTGGCCAGCAGCTTTGGAAGCGGCTGGCCTATGTGGCCATCACACGGGCGGAAAAACGTCTGTTCTGGGTGACCCGCAACCGATTGGCGCGGCCAACGGGACCGTTGAGGGTTGACGACTTAAAGGCGGCCCCAACCCCGCTGGCGCTTGAGGAAGAACAGGAATGAACAAGTCGATTGTCATCACAGGTGCCAGTTCGGGCATTGGCGCGGCCACCGCCAAAACCTTTTTAAAGGCTGGCTGGCAAGTGGGCATGATCGCGCGGCGTCCCGAGGCGCTGGAAGCGGTTGCAGCAGGGCACGACGGCGCACATGTCTTGCCAGCTGACGTGACCGATGAGGCCGCGTTGGGCGCAGCCTTTGAACGTTTTTCCAACGCCACGGGGCAGCTGGATGTATTGTTCAACAACGCCGGTAGTTTCGGCCCAGCAGGCTTGATCGACGAGATCAGCGTGCAGGACTGGCGTGAAGTTGTGGACTTGAACCTGACGGGCATGTTTTTAGCCGCGCGCTTTGCGTTCAAACAGATGCGGGGGCAGACACCTCAAGGTGGGCGCATCATCAACAACGGATCCGTTTCCGCTCAGGCGCCACGCCCTGGATCGGTCGGCTATACCAGCACCAAACATGCCATCACTGGTTTGACCAAAGCCCTGAGCCTTGACGGCCGCGCCTTTGACATTGCCTGCGGGCAAATCGACATTGGCAACGCTCAAACCGAATTGCTGGATCAAATCAATGCGCGGGCGCTGGCGGACAATCCGGATGTGGTGTTGCAGCCAATGATGGACGTCGGGCTGGCTGCGGACGCGGTGATGCAAATGGCGGACCTGCCACTGGAGGCCAATGTGCAATTCATGACCATCATGGCGACAAAAATGCCCTTGATCGGACGTGGTTAGCGAAAAAGGCCGTAAGGGCTGATGAGCGGCTAGGCCCTAAAGTAGCTGAACACCGCAGAGGCCATCCAGCCCGCAACAATCGCGATGATCAACGACATCAAGCCGTAATAGATCGCATTCTCATGGGCGAGGTTATAGAGCCAGCGTTCAATCCCAACCTTGTGGATGTCCAGTTTGGTCTTAAATACATCCACCACCTGTTGGTCACGTGTGATCAAAATACGCGCGGTATATTCGCCAGCCGTCAGGTTTGAGGGCAGATCAATCTCGGTGCGAAACAAGGTTTCGGACATGAATTCAACGGCCCCCTCATGGACCTGATACAGCCCATTCCCTGAACGGATACGGATTAACGCATCTGTAAATTCGGCAGCTTGACCTGTCGCAATTTGCGTCCCAATTGAATTGATCGCCCGTGGGATCGAAACCTTATGTTTTGCGTCCTCAGCCTCCGAGAGTGCTTGGCCCAAAGGCACGGTCGTTGCCACGGAGTAAAAGCTGGGCGCCTCATCAATCAGGGCCGAAGCACTGTTCACCCAAATGATGCCAGCACGCTTGTCTTTGCGCCGAATGGTAACCGCCTCACGCGGGCCAGAAACCGACACAACAACCTGCATCGGGCCACTGTCAGGCGCAGGGGCATCACGGCTGACTGCCCCAAATACCAAAATATGCGATCCATCAAAGGTCGCCGAAATACCAACACGATTTTGCGACAAATCCGCAACGATTTCCTCACCCGCATTCAGAGGAAAGGCAATCAGCATCAGTAGGGCAAAAAACCGCAGCATCTAGTGGCCTCCGCCCGCGCCAAGCGAATACAATTCACTGGGTTGCAACAGCAGATCAAGCGCCAGTTTGCCGCAAACTGCCAACACCAAAATTGCCAGCAAGATGCGCAATTGTTCGGCCTTCATCTTGACACCAATACGGGTCCCGATCTGTGCGCCAATCACACCGCCAACCAGCAGTAAAACTGCCAAAACAATATCAACAGTATAGTTTGTTGTGGCGTGCATCATGGTTGTAAACGCGGTGACAAAAATGATCTGGAACAGCGAGGTGCCGATCACCACTTTGGTGGGCATCCCGATCAGATAGATCATCGCAGGCACCATCACAAAACCGCCGCCAACCCCCATGATCGCGGCCAGCACACCAACGAACACCCCAATTAAAAACGGCGGGATCACTGAAATATACAGACCGGACGTGCGAAATTTTACTTTAAGCGGCAGGTTATGCAGCCATGTATGTTTCTTGCGAACAATCGCTGACCCGGTTTTCTTTGAGCGCCGGATCGCGTTCAGGCTCTCTACAAACATCAGCGAGCCAATGATGCCAAGAAAGACCACATAGCTCAGCTTCACCAGCAGATCGACTTGGCCCAGGCTTCTGAGATAGTTGAACAGCTGGATCCCCAAATAGGCCCCGATCAAGCCGCCAATCAGCAGCACCAGCCCCATTTTCAGATCGACCGTCTTTCGTTTGAAATGCGCCAAAACGCCGGAAAATGACGAGGCCACAATTTGGTTCGCCTCGGTCGCCACAGCCACCGCTGGCGGAATGCCAATAAAGAACAGCAAAGGCGTCATCAAGAATCCGCCGCCAACCCCAAACATACCCGAAAGGATGCCAACCATGCCGCCAAGTCCGAGCAACAAAAACGCGTTTACCGAGATTTCGGCAATGGGAAGATAAATTTGCATAGGACTTCGTAATCCAGACTCACCCATTCAGGCAATAGGGGAAAGCCGCTTTTTCGCCGCACAAATGCAATTATTCGTATATTTACCGTTCTTTCACATAAGGCTCGCCGCCTGCGCGTGGCGCAACCGCCTTTCCGACAAAGCCTGCCAGAATCACCACGGTTAGAATATAGGGCAGGGCTTGCGTGAATTGGACGGGGATTTCAAAGATGCCAAAGACATCAATGTTGGGGTAAAGATTGCTCACGGCCTCGAGAAATCCGAACAGCAAACAAGACATCAATGCATACCACGGCCGCCATTTGGCAAAGATCAAAGCGGCCAGCGCGATGAAGCCGCGACCGGATGACATTTCACGCCCAAAGGCCGAAGCCTGTGAGGTGGCCAGATATGCGCCCCCTAGACCGCAGAGTACACCCGCGATCATCACGGCGGCATAGCGATAGCGGATCACTGAAACACCAGCCGTGTCAACCGAGGCTGGGTTTTCGCCAACCGCGCGCAGGCGCAATCCGAAACGGGTGCGAAACAGTAGCCACCAAGTGAATGGGATCAGCAAAAAGGCGATGTAGACTAGTGGTTTTTGCCCAGAGATCACATCAGCATAAAGGGGGCCAAACAAAGGAATGTCGCGTAGGGTATCGGCAAACGGCAGGGTAAGTTCGTGGAACCGCGAGCTTTGTGGCAAAGCAGGTGACTGCCCCCCTTCTTTGAACCACGCAAGGCCGATCACAATCGTCAGTCCCGATGCTAAAAAGTTTAACGCCACCCCTGCGATCAATTGATTGCCGCGATAGGTGATCGAAGCAATGCCATGGATCAGCGCAAACACCATAGAGGCGCCGACGCCTGCTAATAGACCCAGCCAGACGTTGCCGGTTTCATATGAAAAGGAGGCCGAAAAGAAGGCCGAGATTAACAGTTTTCCTTCTAACCCGATGTCAAAAATTCCAGCGCGCTCGGAGTAAAGCCCCGCCAAACAAGCAAAGAGCAGTACCACCGACAGGCGGATAGTCATGTCCATTGCGATAATGATTTGCAAGAATGCATGTGCGAAATCCATCAGCTTTGCCCTTCTCGTAACCGCGCAAATATCTTTTCGACCGGCTTGCGCACCATGTAATCCAACGCGCCAGTGAATAGAATTATTGTGCCTTGTATGACCAACACCATCTCTTTGCTGATTTCTGGGTATTCGAATTGTAATTCGAATCCGCCTTGGGCCAGCATTCCAAACAGCAACGCAGCAAGGATGATGCCAATCGGATGGTTGCGCCCCATCAGGGCCACAGCGATGCCGACAAATCCAGCGCCTTCAACGAAGAATTGGATCAGGCGTTCTTGCTCACCCATCACCACATTGATCGACAACATGCCGGCCAGAGCCCCGGAAATGATCATCGCAATCATAGTGATCTTGAAAGCGGAAATGCCAGCGTAACTGGCGGCATGTGGGCTGTGTCCAAAAGCACGGATGGCATAGCCAAGCCGTGTGCGCCACAGTAAAAACCAGACAAGCCACGCGCAAAACAGGGCAAGAAGAAAGCTAACATTGGCGGGTGCCGATTTGGAAAACCCAATCCCCAACGGGGCAAGCATTTCGTGGATCGTAGGCAGATGTGCACCCGCGGGAAAGTTCACGGATTCAGCGACCTGAGAGTTGGGGTTTTTCAAAATGCCGTTCAACAAAAAGCCCATCATCGCCGCTGCGATGTAATTGAACATGATCGTTGTGATCACAATGTGACTGTCGCGTCTTGCTTGCAAATAAGCTGGTATTGCCGCCCATATCGCGCCAAACAACCCGCCACCCAAAATGGCGAACGGCAGTGCAATGGTCCAATGCGGCCAGTCGAATGCCAGCAACACAACGGCCACGCCAACGCCGCTGATTGCTGCCTGACCTTCGCCCCCGATGTTGAACATCCGCGCATGGAATGCTACGGCCACCGCAAGGCCGGTAAACATGTAATTGGTGGCGTAATACAGAGTATAACCAATTTTGTTCGTGGAACTTAGGGCGCCATTAACCATAATGCTAATAGCTCGAATTGGGTCTTCACCGATTGCAAGTACAACAAACCCTGAAACAATAAGGGCTAGGCAAAGGCTGATCAGCGGAATCAAAACCACATCGGCCCATTTTGGCATCTTATCCATCAGGCAGCCCCCCCGTCTGTTTCCATCCCGGCCATCAACATGCCCAGTTCTTTTTCGTCCGTGTTGGCTGGGTCGCGTTCGCCCATGATGTGACCGTCAAACATCACGATGATGCGGTCGGATAGGGACAGGATTTCTTCCAATTCAACCGAGACCAGCAATATGGCTTTGCCCTGATCGCGCAGTTCCACAATCTGCTGGTGAATAAACTCGATCGCGCCAATGTCGACGCCGCGGGTGGGTTGGCCGACCAATAGCAGGTCAGGATTGCGCTCGATCTCGCGCGCCAGCACGATTTTCTGCTGGTTGCCGCCCGAAAAATTCTTGGCCTCAAGCTTGGGGTTGGGCGGGCGCACATCGAAACGCTCCATCTTGGCCTCAGTCTCGGCGCGGATCGCTAGGTTGTCCATCATCAGCGCATTTTTGTTATACGCAGGCTCGTTGTGATAGCCAAAGATCGCGTTTTCCCATGCCATAAAGTCCATGATCAGCCCTTCGGACTGCCGGTCTTCAGGGACATGTGCAATGCCACGGTGGCGTCGCGATTGCCCGTCGGAATATTTGCCCGTCAGATCAATTTCTTCGCCGTTAACACGGATGATGCCTGTGGCTTTTTGATAGCCGCCCAGAACTTCCAACAGTTCGGTCTGCCCGTTGCCAGACACCCCCGCAATCCCGAGGATTTCGCCGGCGCGCACCTCTAAGGAAACGCCTTTGACCCGCTCAACACCTTTGTCATCAACAACTTGCAGGTTTTCGATCTCAAGGATCGGCGCGCCGGGTGTCGCGGGTTTCTTGTCGATTTGCAGCAGAACTTTGCGGCCAACCATCAACTCGGCCAACTGTTCAGGGCTGGTGTCTTTGGTTTTCACCGTGGCGGTCATCTCACCACGGCGCATCACCGAAACCGTGTCAGTGACTTCCATGATTTCGCGCAGTTTGTGGGTGATCAAAATGATGGTTTTGCCCTGATCGCGCAATCCGACAAGGATGCGAAACAGATGGTCGGCTTCGGCAGGAGTCAACACGCCAGTCGGTTCGTCCAAAATCAGAATATCGGCCTGGCGGTACAACGCCTTTAGGATCTCGACGCGCTGTTGGTGACCCACGGACAAGTTTTCAACCAAGGCGTCTGGATCAACGCTCAACTCATATTCGTCGGACAGTTCTTTTAGCAGCTTACGGGCCTTGGCCAGCGATGGTTTGAGCAACCCGCCGTCCTCCATGCCCAAAATGACATTCTCAAGAACCGTGAAATTTTCAACCAATTTAAAGTGTTGGTGCACCATGCCGATACCGGCCGCGATCGCGGCAGAGGAATCGGGAATGCGGGTTTTCACACCGCCAATAAACACCTCGCCTGCGTCAGCTTTGTAAAATCCGTAAAGTATCGACATAAGCGTTGATTTGCCGGCGCCATTTTCGCCAACGATCCCGTGGATCGAGCCGCGCGCAACAGAAAGCGAAATGTCTTTGTTTGCCTGCACCGGCCCGAAAGCCTTGGAAATACCGACAAGTTCAATCGCCGGAGCGACAGTTTCCTGCCGCTCCTGTAGGTTTTCATTCGCCATCAGTGCTTATTTCACTGGGCAGGTGTTGTCCGCACGATAGTCGTGAACGGAAATGGAGCCATCAGAAATCGCAGCTTTAGCTGCATCAACTGCGGTTTTTATCTCGGCGGTAAAAATCTCGGCGTTATTGTCGTCCAACGCGTAATCAACGCCGCCATTGGCAACATTCATGGTGAAGTTACCTGTTTCCATATCAACGCCTTGGGTGAACGCTTCATAGACAGCGTTATCAACGCGTTTCATCATTGATGTTAGAACCTTGCCTGGGAACAGGTGGTTCTGGTTGCTATCCACACCGATCGACAGGATGTTTTCATCGGCAGCTGTTTGCAGAACGCCAACGCCAGTGCCACCAGCGGCGGCATAGACAACATCAGACCCTTGACCGATCTGTGCTTTGGTCAATTCGCCCCCCTTCACCGGATCATTCCACGCGGCAGGTGTTGTTCCTGTCATGTTTTGAATCACAACCAGATCTGGGTTTACAGATTTAACGCCTTGTACATAGCCGCAAGCAAACGCCTGAATCAACGGAACATCCATGCCACCAATAAAGCTGACCGTACCGGATTTGGAAGCCATCGCAGCCGCGATACCGACCAGATACGAACCTTCTTGTTCTGCAAAGCCAACACCGCGGACGTTTGGTTGGTCCAGCCAGTTAACATCAATAACGGCAAATTTAGTGTCTGGATAATCGGGTGCAACCGCGTCCAGAACAGATGCAAAACTAAAGCCGGTCATGACAACTGGGTTAAAGCCACCTTCGGCGAAACGGCGCAGAGCCTGTTCGCGCTGAGCTTCGGATGTCAGTTCGATTTCGCGGAATGAACCACCTGTTTCTTCGGCCCAACGTGTCGCACCCGCAAAGGCTGCCTCGTTGAAGGATTTATCGAACTTGCCACCAAGGTCAAAGATGATGGCAGGATCAGCGGCGGCGATGCCAGCTGTCAGGGCCATTGTGGCGGCAGCGCCAAGGAATTTCTGCATAAGAGTCATGTTGTATCTCCCGATTTTTTTTGTTTTGGGTTGCCGCCGGAATGGTGGCAAAACCCAAGTAAGCGAGCAGATCGTTAAAAGATCATTCACGATTAAGCGCGCAGGGAGCCTGTGTGGTCAATAGCTTTTTACCATTTGGTCGCATCTATGGCGTGGATTCAGCAGGCCAGGCCATTGAAAGCCGATATTAGGCTCAAATCATGGGCTTACGCATGACAATCGCGTCGATTTTTGGGCCTGTCTGGGGGGTGTAATAGGCAGGGCGGCGACCAGATTCGGTGTACCCCGCCGCCTGATACAAACCAAGTGCCGCTACGTTAATCTGTGACACTTCAAGGAACGATTCCACCGCACCACGTCGCATCGCTTCGGCTTCATACCCAGCCAGCAAGCGGCGGCCATAACCTTGCCTTTGGTGCGCTGGATCAACGGCGAGCGTTAGCAATTCCGCTTCCCCTGCGATTTCACGCCCCAAGGCAAAGCCCGCGCCCGAGCTGTGCAAAAACACGCCCTTGGAGGTCAGCATTGATGTGAACTCATCCGCACTCCAAGGCCGCGGCGTTTCGAAACAAAGCGCATGTAGGGTGGCCAGTGCAACGGGGATCATGGCAGGATGACGGGGGCCGGATCGCGCGGCGGGGCGGCGTCAGGCGCGCGCACGTACAATGGGGCAGGGCGCGGCTGCGCTGGGTCGGTATATCTACTTGCCGTGATGCGGGCGATGGCTACCACATCGACCGTGCCGCTTGGGCCGATGATGTTGCTGGCAGTAACCTCGGACATTGGCATAACTCGCGGGGGTGTCGCTGCGCGGTCGGGCAATTCTTGCACAAAGACCTGATCGCGGCGGGCATCAATCAGCGATGTGATGGGGCGCGGCGCGTCAATCGCCTGGGCCTCAAAACTGGAGACCCCAATCGCCGGAATGCCCAGCGACAGAGCCAACCCACGCGCAGCAGATACCGATATGCGGATGCCTGTGAAATTGCCAGGCCCAATGCCGACGCCGATGGCTGCCAGATCTGACCATGCGACTCCACCCTCTGCCAGCAGGTCCTCCAACAATGGGAACAATCGTTCGGCCTGCCCCTTTTGCATTTGTTCAACGCGCTGCGCCAGAACCTTGTCATTAGACAGCAAAGCGGCCGCGCAATGCGCGACCGATGTGTCAAATGCCAGTATCAGTGGTTTAGGCTCCAACCGCCCGCACCTCGGTCACCTCGGGAATATAGTGGCGCAGCAGGTTTTCGATACCCATTTTCAAGGTCACAGTCGATGATGGGCAGCCCGCGCATGCACCTTGCATGTGCAGATAAACCACGCCCGATTCAAATCCGTGGAATGTGATGTCGCCGCCGTCTTGGGCCACAGCGGGGCGCACGCGGGTGTCGAGCAATTCTTTGATCTGGGTGACGATGGCTTCGTCCTCGCCGCTGTGTTCTGCATGGCCAGCACTTTCAGCTTCGCCAATCAGAACTTCGTCGCCGGATTGGTAATGCTCCATGATCGCGCCCAAAATAGCAGGCTTGATATGTTCCCATGCGATATCGTCGCCTTTGGTGACGGTGATGAAGTCGGTGCCCAAAAACACACCATAAATACCGCCTGCGGCAAAAATGCGCTGGGCCAGCGGGGATTTGCCCGCAACCTCGGCCGACGGAAAATCGGCGGTGCCTTTGCCTAGAACGCTTTGGCCTGGCAAGAATTTCAGGGTCGCGGGGTTCGGGGTCGATTCAGTTTGGATAAACATTTGGCACACCTTTTTGGTCAGGTTTAGAGATATGCGCCTGCAAAGGCGAACTGTCAAGGTTTGGAACCGTTCTAAATCACCATTGATTCAGCGGCAATCTGAGCGAGGAAAGCCGTAAGGCTTGATGAGCGGCTGGCCTAAGTGATGGCCTCAAGCCGTTCTTTGGACATCTCGCCCGGTACAATCGTGATCGGAATCGGCAATTCGGCGACCGATTTCATCAGTTTTGTGATCAACGGACCCGGCCCTTTTTTGTCACCGCCTGCACCCAAAACCAGCACACCGATTTCACTATCCTCGGCCACTTGCGCCAGAATTTCAGTCACGGCTTCACCCTCGCGGATCACCAATTCAGGGTCGATGCCCTGCCGGTCTCGCATCCATTTGGCGAACACCTCGTAATGAACCTCGATCCGCTCACGGGTTTCTTCACGCATAATGTCGCCAATGCCGATCCAGTGATTGAATTCTTCTGGCGGAATGATCGACAATACCTCGACACCGCCCCCCGATTTCTTGGCCCGCATTGCGGCGAACCGCATCGCGTTCAGACATTCACGGCTGTCGTCCAGCACCACTAGAAATTTCCGCATGTGTTGTTCTCCTTGGCCCGCATGATGGCGATGTTCGCGGGTCAAAGCAAGAGGAACTCATGCGTCAGAATGCGCCCAATCCCAATAGGTTTCGCGCGCTCGCTTGGTCAATGGACCCATTTGATAGTGGATGTTATCGAACGCGCTGACCGGCGTGACCTTGGAAAAGTTGCCTGACAAAAATACCTCATCCGCCCCGCGAAAATCATCAAAGGTCAGGATGCTCTCATGCACTTTGATCCCGTCACGGCGCAAGTTGTCGATGTGGCGCGCCCGCGTAATGCCCGCCAAAAACGTGTTGTTGGCAATCGGCGTGAACAATTCACCATCCTTGGCCATGAACACATTGGCCGATGCTGTTTCCGCCACATTGCCCATGATGTCAGCAACCAATGCATTGCCATACCCTTTGGCGCGGGCCTCGGCCAGCATGCGGGCGTTGTTGGGGTATAGACAGCCAGCCTTTGCGTTGGTTACATTGTCCTCCAACACAGGTCGGCGGAACTGTGTGGTGGTCAAAGTTGAGGCATCCGTCGCACTCGGCATTGGCGTTTCTTCCAGTGAAATCGCAAAACCGGTGGAATTTTCTTTGGGCACGATCCCCAGATCACCACCATCAATCG
This sequence comes from Rhodobacteraceae bacterium UBA2776, assembly GCA_002352425.1. Classification (GTDB taxonomy): domain Bacteria; phylum Pseudomonadota; class Alphaproteobacteria; order Rhodobacterales; family Rhodobacteraceae; genus Profundibacter. Next base: position 85,751 of record DEIK01000118.1, on the reverse strand, counting down.
CCCAGTACATCGGACGGATGTAAACAGCCGAGGATTTGGGGTAAGCTGCCAGCCCCTCCCAGATAATTTGCACCATGTCGTCGGTGGTCACTGTCGGCGTGATCATCAAGGCGGCAGCGGACTGGTTGGCGCGCGCGCAATGGGCGCGAAGGTCGGGCGCGATGCCTTCAAAATAGCGGGCGCCATCAAAAATGGTCGAGCCAAGCCAAGAACCGTGATCGGCGGCCTTCATCACTGATAGATCGCCATTGTGCCATGTGCCGTCGAAATACGTGCGGATATTGGTGCCCATTGCCATAATGCTGACCTCTCTTGGTTTCGGTGAGCCTAGCGAGAATTTAGGTCATAAGTCCAGACATAAATACCGCCCCTTCCCAAGCCCGACCGTGGAACATAGGCGAGCTGAGCGACTTCCTTGGCTGTCCCAAGGCGTCGCGAGTGTTGCGGCAACTTAATCGCTCTGCCATCATGGAGCCAAATTTACAAACCCATCCAAATTACCCGAAAGAGAGACCCCATGCCTTACCCTGATTTTATCAATGCCCTTCCCGGAATCGACGCGCCCTTTCCTGAGGATGTCGTACAAATTTCGGCCGTGCAATCGGACGATGCACTGGTGTTGTTTTTTGCGTTTCTAAAAGACATGGTGCTGCCGCCGCATTCACACGGTGCGCAATGGGGCACAGTGATTGAGGGTGAAATCGAGTTCAACATCGGTGGTGTGACCAAACTCTATAGGGCGGGGGACAGCTATTCGATTGCGGCAGGTGTTGAGCATGGTGCGCAGATAAAGGCTGGTACACGCGTGATTGACGTCTTTGACGAGGCAGACCGGTATACGCTCAAGCGTTGATATACGGCGACCATTTCTGCTTGGGCGCCAATTCGCGGCGCCCATCCTAATTGTGTAAGTGTTTGTGTGGTTGGGGCTTGGCCCTTACCGCACCATCCCGACAATATCCAACGTCTGCGCCAAAATAGGATCGGCAATCGCACGTGCTTTGTCGGCCCCGGAGCGCAGGATCTTGTCGATCTCGTCAGGGGTTTGCATCAGCCGCGCCATTTCAGTTGAAATCGGCGACAGCTTGGCAACCGCCAAATCGGCCAGCATCGGTTTGAACTCCGAGAACTGTTTGCCACCAACATCGGCCAACACCTGATCCACCGACATATCCGCCAAGGCCGCGTAAATGTTCACCAGATTGGTGGCCTCGGTGCGCCCTTTCAGCCCATCGGCGTCAGATGGCAACCCATCTGCATCGGATTTTGCCTTGCGGATTTTCTGTGCAATTGCGTCCGCACCATCGGTCATGTTGATGCGGCTTTTGTCTGAGGGGTCAGACTTGGACATCTTTTTGGATCCGTCCCGTAAGGACATAACACGGGTCGCTTCGCCCTCGATCACCGGTTCGGTGATCGGAAAGAAATCAACGCCATAGTCATGGTTGAACTTGGCCGCAATATCGCGGGTCAGCTCGATATGTTGCTTTTGGTCCTCGCCGACCGGAACATGTGTCGCGTGATAAACCAAAATATCCGCCGCCATCAGCGCCGGATAGCTGAACAACCCCACAGAGGCATTCTCGCGGTTTTTACCGGCTTTGTCCTTGAACTGGGTCATTCGGTTCAACCAGCCCATACGGGCGACGCAGCTGAAAATCCAACCCAGTTCGGCATGGGCCGAAACTTGTGACTGATTGAACAGCGTCGACTTGGCAGGGTCCAAACCAGCGGCGATATAGCCTGCGCACAGCTCGCGTGTGGCACGGCGCAAATCAGCCGGGTCCTGCCAGACGGTGATGGCGTGCATGTCGACCATGCAATAAATGGTTTCGACGCCGCTGTCTTGCATCGACACAAAGCGCTTGATCGCGCCCAAATAGTTGCCAAGGGTCAGGCCGCCGGATGGCTGGATGCCTGAAAAGACGCGGGGTGTATGGACCACCTCTGTCATGATAATTCTCCGTCTGGATTCTACTGGTGGTTTGGCTTACCTATGGGCGCAAGGGCCGTCAACCAAAGGAGCCTATTCGATGAGCAGTAATCCCGTTGTTTCCCCTGTGAATCCATTGCCCCCCGTTGTGGTGGTGCTGGCGCTGACGATATTTTTGGTCGAGGCGGCGTTTAATCTAGGGGCGCGCGGCTTGATCGGCGGGGCCGAGGCCATCGGTTGGCGCTCAGCGGCGATTGGCAGTTACACACCGTCAGGGTTGTTGTTCGATAGGATGATCGAGACCAGCCGCTATCCGGCCGAACATCTGTTGAGGTTCATAACCTATCCGTTCATTCACGTCAGCTTCACCCATATGATATTTGCGGTCGTGCTATTGCTGGCGCTGGGCAAATTCGTTGGTGAAATATTTCGCTGGTGGGCGGTGCTGCTGGTGTTTTTTGCCGCAAGCATCGTTGGGGCCATGGTCTATGGGATATTTGTCGACAGTCGCATGCCGTTGATCGGCGCCTACCCAGCGGTCTACGGGCTAATCGGGGCCTTCACGTTTTTGCTATGGGTTGATCTGGCCCGGCACGGCGCCAACCAACTCTCGGCCTTCACGCTGATCGGATTCTTGCTGTTCATTCAACTTATATTCGGCGTGTTCTTTGGTGGCGGACCAGATTGGATCGCTGATGTAGCCGGATTTGCCACCGGATTTCTGGTGTCATTTGTGGTCAGCCCAGGTGGCTGGTCGCGGGTGGTAAACAAGCTGCGACGGCGTTAACGGCGCCCCGACCGGCGCATTGAGCGGCGGAAGTCCGAGATTTTGAACGCGCCAATCAATTGGCCAGTGCCAAAATAGCTCAGGATGCCGATCAACACCAACAGGGTCAGCGCAAGGTAACGCCATGCGCCCGCCACGAACATCGGGTTCAACACCAGTTGCGCAGCGATCAGCACCACGCCCATCAAAAGGGATGCGACCGTGATGCGCCAAATGCGCGCGCGAAACCGTCTATCCAGCCGCGCTGAAATGCCCATTTTGCGTGACCCAAGCCACAACAGGACGACCATGCCCCAGCTGGCCAATGTTGCCCCGATGGCGGCGGCCAGATAGCCGATGGTCGGGGCAAGCCCAATGGCCAACGCGGCATTGATCACCATCGCCACCAGTGCATAGTAAAACGGGCGTTTGGTGTCGGCGCGGGCAAAAAACAGCGGTTGATAGATTTTTTGCAGCACAAAGGCGGGCAGGCCAAGACCGTAGATTTGTACGGCGGCAGCGGTGGCAGCCGTGTCGTCGGGGCCGAAAAGCCCGCGTTGAAACAACACCTCAACCAGTGGCAGCGGGATCACCACCAAGGCCACAGCCGCAGGGATTGTCAGCGCCAGCGAGATTTCACCGGCACGTGAGAAAGCGTCTTGGCCGCCGGTCTCGTCACCGGCCTGTAGGCGGCGCGACAATTCAGGGAGCAAAACTATGCCGATGGCTATACCGACCACACCCAGCGGCAATTGATACAACCGGTCGGCGTTATACAGCCAAGCAACAGCGGAATCGAATTGGCTGGCAACCTGGCGTCCGACCAGCAGATTAACCTGGACTACCCCCCCCGCAAGCGCGGCGGGGGCGGCGATGATTGCCAGACGTTTTAGATCGGGTGTCAGCACAGGCCGTTTCGGCGTCAGGGTAAACCCAGCGCGACTGGCGGCCACCCAGACCAGCGCCAATTGCGCGATACCGGCAAGTGGCACCATCCACGCCAATATCAAACCAATGTCCCAACCCATCGCGCTACTGGCAACGAGAGCTGCAATAAAGATGACGTTCAGCAACACCGGCGCGGCCGCGGCGGCGGTAAAACGGCGCATCGCATTCAACACGCCTGACAACAGCGCCGCGAGCGATATGAACAGGATATAAGGGAAGGCTATACGTCCGTACGTGACCGACAGATCAAACCGTTCATCGCCAACAAACCCGCTGGCCATCGCCCAAACCAGCCACGGCATCGCGAACATCGCCACCACGGTAAAGACGATCAAAACTGTGGCAAGCCCACTGAAAGCATCGCGGGCGAACCCCAGTGGGTCGTCATCGGCCTCCAGTTTCTTGGAAAACATCGGCACAAAGGCCATGTTGAACGCGCCCTCGGCAAAAAAGCGACGAAACATATTGGGCAGCGAAAATGCCACGATAAACGCCTGCGCGGCTGGACCCGTGCCCAAAAACGCCGCAATCATCACGTCGCGGGCAAAACCCAATACGCGGCTTAGCAACGTCCAGCTGCCGACGGTTAAAAACCCGCCCAGCATGCGTTTACCTGAACTCATTATTCCTGCGCCCTTTTAGAACCTGCCGCAATAGATTCTTTCAGGCGATCCTTTAGCATGTTTTGGCGGCTTTCCTCGTGGTATTTCAGACCGAACATGTCTTTGACATAGAACGTATCCACCACCTGTTCCCCATAGGTCGCAATCACCGCCGAGGCGATGTAGACATTGGCATGGGCTAAGGTGCGGGTCAGATCGAACAACAGAGCCGGGCGATCGCGGGTGTCGACCTCGATGATCGTGTAAATCTCGCTGCCCTCGTTATCAAAGGTGATGGTGGTCGGTACCTTGAAAGCGCGTTCGCGTTTCTTGATCTTGTCGCGGGATTTCAGCGCATCGCCTGCAACGACCTCGCCTTTCAGGGTCTGGTCGATCATTTTGCGAAGGCGTTTTAGACGCGGTCCTTCATAAGGCGACCCATCCGCGTCCTGTATCCAGAACACCGCAGTGGCATACCCGTCCTTAGACGTATAGGTCCGGGCATCGACCACATTGGCCCCAACCAGTGCCAAAGCCCCCGCAAGTCGCGAGAAAATACCCGGGTGATCGGCCAAAACAAAGCTGGCTTGGGTCGCGTCACGATCCACGTCGGGCTGTAGGTCAATGCGAATTTCATCTTCGGTCAGCCCCCGCAACAAATTAGCAAAGGTTATATGTCCCGCCGCTTGCAACCCTTGCCAATAAGGGCTGTAATGGCGAGCGATTTCGAGCTTCAGATCGGCCTTGTCCCAATCCGCCAACGCCAGACGCAGCGCCTTTTGGGCCGCTTTTTCGCGCACAGTTCTGTTGAGGGCTTCCATACCGTTTTCCAACGCCATTTCGGTGTCAGAATACAACCGCCGGATCAGCATCGCTTTCCAGTTGTTCCAGGTATCAGGTCCAACGCCGCGAATGTCGCAAACCGTCAGAACGGTTAGTAAATCCAACTGCTCCTTGTTCTTCACCGCCTTGGCAAACCCGCGAATGGTGCGTGGGTCGGAAATGTCGCGTTTCTGGGCGACATCGGACATCAGCAAATGATTGCGCACCAGCCATTCGACAATCTTGCACTCGTCCGGCTTTAACCCCAAACGCGGCGCAATGGTGCGGGCCATTTTGGCCCCAAGGATCGAGTGGTCTTCGTCACGCCCCTTGCCGATGTCATGCAGCAGCAGCGCCACATACAAGATCTTGCGATTGACGCCCGCCTTTAGGATTCCGGACGCCACCGGCAGTTCTTCGACCAGCTCTTCGCGTTCAATCTGCGCAAGGGTCGAGATGCACTGAATGGTGTGTTCATCCACAGTATAGGAGTGATACATGTTGAACTGCATCATCGCCACAATGGTCTCGAACTCGGGGATGAAGGCCGATAAAACACCCAACTCGTTCATCCGACGCAGGGCGCGTTCGGGGTTGCCGTGTTTCAGCATCAGATCAAGGAATATGCGCGTCGCTTCTTTGTCGCGGCGCATCTCGTCGTCTATCAGATCAAAGTTCGCCACCACCAGACGCATCGCGTCAGGGTGGATCAAAACCCCTGTGCGCAAAGCTTCTTCAAACAGGCGCAGGATGTTCAACTTGTCAGCAAGGAACGCTTCCTCATCTTCGATGTTCAGACGGTTTTGCACAATCACATAGCCAGCCTTGGCCTTTTTGCGCCGCCGCAAAAACCGCATCAAACGGGGTTCTTTTTTGACGTGGCTGGCCTCTAGGAAGGTTAGGAAAATGCGGGTCAGGTCGCCAACATGGGTGGCGTGACGAAAATAGTCCTGCATGAAATGCTCAACAGCCCGCCGACCACCACGATCAACATAGCCCATGCGCGCTGCCACATCGACCTGCAGATCAAACGTCAATTGCTCCATCGCACGCCCTGTGACCAAATGCAGATGGCAACGCGTGGCCCAAAGGAAGTTTTCAGCTTCGGAAAAACGGTCATACTCGTCTTGGGTGAACAGTCCCAGTGGGATTAGATCAGCCACATCATCGACGCGGTGAATGTATTTGGCTATCCAGAACAAGGATTGTAGGTCGCGCAGCCCGCCCTTGCCCTCTTTCACATTGGGCTCGACCATGTAACGCTGACCGCCTTGCTTTTTGTGACGCGTGGAGCGCTCTTCCAGCTTGGCTTCGACAAATTCAGGGCCGGTGTTGCGAAATAGTTCGTGCCACAGTACGTCAGGCAATTCCTCGGCCAAGGCCGCATCACCCGTCAAAAAACGCTCTTCCAGCAGGGCGGTGCGGATGGTGAAATCCTCGCTCCCCAAGCGAACGCAATCCTTGATGGTACGACTGGAATGGCCGACCTTCAGGCGCAAATCCCACAGCATATAGAGCATGGATTCAATCACGCTCTCGGCCCATGCGGTCATTTTGTAGGGGGTCAGGAACAACAGGTCGATGTCGGAATGCGGGGCCATTTCGGCGCGACCAGATCCGCCCACGGCCACCACTGACAAGCGTTCAGCGTCGGTCGGGTTGGCGAGTTTATGCAGCCGCGTGGTGGCGACCTGAAAGATGGTTTTGACAATGCAATCGGCCAGATAGGCATAGGCGCGTGTGGTGCGGTGGGCGGCGATTGGATCCGCGGCAAAGGCAGCCTCGATGGCGGCATTGCCGTTTTTGCGCGCCTCCATCAGATAGGCGACGGTTGCATTGCGGATTGCACGCCCGTCTTTGGCTTCAAGAAATGTGGCCTCAAGGGTTTCCCATGCGGCCTCTAGGTTGAAAATGGCATTCGCCGGACAAATCATGCTGTCCGGTGAAAACAAATTGGTGTGCGTGTTCATCTGTACCTGATCTAAAAGCCCGGACCGCCAAAGCTGCTGGGTGCAGCGTCAACGATAACGATTTGGCTGTTCTGGATTTGCGCCACCGCAAGCCCGCGTTGGTTGGTGCCGTCCGCGCGCAAGCGGAATATGCCGCTGGCACCGACAAAGCCGGACCCTTGGGTCAGCCCCGAAACCGTCAGAGCGTTGCTTTTGCCCGCTTTGGCAAGTGCGCCAATCGCAGCAATGGCGTCATAAGACAGATTGGCAATCGCATGGGGCGGTTGGCCGTAGGCAGCGCTGTAACGTGAATTGAATTTGGCGCTCATACCGGGGTGAGGCAGGGCGAACCAGCCACCTTGCGCGCCGGGCAAGCCCAGCGTTTGGGCCGGGATATCCCACCGTGTTAAACCGATGAACTTGACGATGTTCCGGTCCACACCATTTTCCGGCAGCATTTGGATTAGCAACGGCAAAGCCCCTGCAGTGTCGGATGTAAAGAACACAGCCTGTGCGCCTGAACTGCGGATTGTGTTGGCAATACCAGGAACTGCGCTTGTGATACCTTCTTGTGAAAATTCATAGGATCCCACGCCGGCTTGGGTTGCGCCTGCATTGGCGATGGCGCCAGCAATCGCGGCGCGCCCTACTTCGCCGGCATTTGTGCGGGCGTGGACCGTCATGATGTTGCCACGGCCTTGTTGTTTGGCGAATTGAACCAGACGGTTCGCGGTGTTTTGGAACGTGTGACCCAGAATGAAGACGTTACCACCAGCAATCTGAGCATTGTTCGAAAACGCAAGCACATTCACATTGCGATCCGCAACCGCAAGACCGACGGCGTTGGCTGCTTCGGCATAAAGCGGCCCAATGATAATCTTGGCACCATCGTTCACAGCCTTTGTCGCGACAGATGCGGCCTGTGTTGGGTTGCCTGCCGTGTTATAAACCCGCAGATCAATTTTCACACCTTGCAAATCAGCCATCGCCAAACGGGCGGCATTTTCAAGGTTTTTGGCCAGTAAATCATCGCCGCCATTGCCTGATCCACCGGGGACCAGAAGGGCGACGGGCACAGGGGCTTTCGGGTCGATACGCTGTCCGCCACTACCACCACCACTTAGGCTGATGGGCTGACAGGCGGCCAACCAAATGATCGACATCAGGGCAACAATGCGCCCCGTAAACTTCTTGGACATACTCAATAATGAAAACATAGGTTGATCCCCGCTCCCTTGCGCGTAATGATTCAGGCAGAGCAAGCCTATGCGTTTGCTTGGAAATAGTAAACGCTATGAGGCTGTGATTTGGCAAATTTTGAAAAGAAGCAACTCTCTGCCGGTCTGTACTTTGTGGCGACCCCGATCGGGACGGCGCGCGACATCACTTTGCGTGGTTTGGATATATTGGCCTCAGCCGATGCGATCGCGGCGGAAGATACCCGTACTGCAAAACGACTAATGGAAATTCACGGCATTCCGCTGGGAGACAGGCCGGTGATTTCCTACCATGATCACAATGGCGGGCAGGTGCGCCCACGCCTGATACGATTGCTCAAAGAAGGCAAATCTCTGGTCTATGTGTCTGAAGCGGGAACGCCGCTGGTGGCTGATCCGGGCTATGCACTGGGACGGGCCGCGATTGATGCGGGAATTCAGGTGATCGGCGCGCCGGGCCCTTCAGCGGTGGTTGCGGCACTGACCGTGGCGGGGCTGCCGACAGACAGGTTTTTCTTTGCGGGCTTTGCGCCAAATGCAAAAGGCGCGCGCCGACGTTTCTTTGAAGAATTCGCCGAGGTCCCAGGAACCTTGGTGTTCTACGAATCGCCCAAACGTATTCACGCAATGTTAGGAGATTTGGTGCAAACATTGGGCGGGGAACGACAGGCTGCCGTCTGTCGCGAACTGACGAAGCGTTTTGAAGAGATCTCGCGCGGGACCTTGGATGAACTGGTGGTGTCTTTCACTGATCGCAACGTGAAAGGTGAAATTGTGGTTTTGGTGGATCGGGCACGTGTCAGTGCCGTTTCAGAACAAACCATGGAGGATGCATTGTCTGAGGCGTTGAAAACGATGCGGATCAAGGATGCCGCCACCGCTGTGGCCGAGGCTTTGGGTATACAACGCCGTAAAGTGTACCAAGCGGCGCTTGCGATGGAAAAGGACAAAGAATGAGTGGACTTACATCATATCACGCTGGTTTGGTCGCCGAAGGGGCCGTTGAAAACCACTACGCCCGAACGGGTTATGCAATAGCGGGTCGGCGTTGGCGCGGGGCAGGTGGCGAAATTGATATCGTGGTGCGGGACGGCGACGGCTTGATTTTCGTTGAAGTTAAGAAAAGTCGCGATTTTGAACGTGCCGCTGCACAGCTCTCACAACGCCAAATGACTCGCATTTATAATACGGCCTCGGAGTTTTTGGCAGGTGAGCCTATGGGGCAGGATACCAACGTGCGCTTTGATGTGGCCTTGATGGACGAGGTGGGTCAAATCCAAGTGATCGAGAACGCGTTTGGACATTGTTAACGTCTAAGCATTGAACCCTTTGCTACACTACGCCATGTAGGGGTGGTGCATAAGGGGAAAGCCATGTCGTTGAAAGTTGCCATCCAAATGGACCCGATTGGTCCGATTGACATAGACGCAGACAGCTCATTTCGCATCGCCGAAGAGGCGCAGGCGCGTGGGCATGAATTGTTTTACTACACACCTGACAAGTTGTCCTACCGCACTGGGCGCGTGATGGCGCGCGGCTGGCCTTTGACGGTGCGCCGCGAAAAGGGCAATCATTTCACGCTGGGTGAAGAGCAGGACATCGACTTGGCCGATTGGGATGTCGTTTGGTTGCGTCAAGATCCACCGTTCGACATGGGTTACATCACCACCACGCATCTGTTGGATATGATCCACCCCGACACCTTGGTGGTGAATGACCCGTTCTGGGTTCGTAACTATCCAGAAAAACTGTTGGTGCTGCAATTCCCCGACCTGACTCCGCCCACCATGATCGCCCGCGATCTGGAAACCATCAAGGAATTCAAAGCCGAACACGGAGACATCATCCTTAAGCCGCTTTACGGAAATGGCGGCGCTGGGGTTTTCCGGCTCGACAAAGCCGACCGTAACTTGACCTCGCTGCACGAGCTGTTCATGGGCATCAACCGCGAACCATTGATTGCCCAAAAATTCCTGCCCGATGTTTCCAACGGCGACAAACGGATTATTCTGGTGGATGGTGAAGCTGTGGGCGCAATCAACCGCGTACCTGCCAAGGGCGAGACCCGCTCCAACATGCACGTCGGCGGACGCCCCGAAAAGATCGGCCTCACCGCGCGAGACAAAGAAATCTGTGACGCCATCGGCCCATTGCTCCGCGAAAAGGGCCAGGTTTTCGTCGGGATCGACGTCATCGGCGACTATCTGACCGAAATCAACGTGACGTCGCCCACCGGTATTCAGGAGCTTGAGAGGTTTGACGGCACCAACATCGCCGAAAAAATCTGGCAGGCGATTGAGGCTAAACGCCCGTGAGCATACGGCTACGTATTCTGAACGTATTCCTGCGCCTATTTGAAAGACCAAGCATGGCGCGGGCCAAGGCCCCGGACGATTTGCGCAAACCGTTTGAGGTTAAAGCGCGGCTGTTTTTTTGGCCCCCACGAAAAAGCCGTTACAAAGTAGATGACCTGAAATTCGGTGACGCGACCATTTCCGCGCATTGGGCCATTTCAGAAAACGCCGACGAAGGCCGCGTGATATTGTACTTTCACGGCGGCGGGTATGTTTTTGGCTCTCCCAAAACCCACCGCGCAATGTTGGCCCGACTTTCGGCCATGACCGGCATGGTTGCATGCCTGCCCAAATACCGATTGGCGCCGGAGAACCCATTCCCCGCAGCGATTGATGATGCTGTTTTTGCCTATCAAGCAGTACTGGCGCGCGACATTCCCGCGGGCAAGATTGTGTTGGGGGGCGATAGCGCCGGTGGCGGTTTGGTTTTGGCCTTGTTGGGGGAAATCACCCGCCTGTCATTGCCGCAGCCTGCTGGCGTTTTTGCATTTTCGCCGTTGACTGACCTAACTTTTTCGGGGCCGTCTTTTGCCCAAAATGCCCAATCAGATGTGGTTTTACCTGCGGAACGCGCGCAAATTATGGCCGAGCTGTACTTGCAAGACACAGCGCCACATGATCCACGCATCTCGCCAATCAATGCGCAATTTGCAAGCGAAACACCGATCTATCTGACTGCCAGTGACAGTGAAATTCTGTTGGACGATACGCGTAGAATGACAGCGCACCTGCGCGATCATGGGGTGAGTGTCACCGAAAAAATCGTCCATAACCACCCGCATGTATGGCAAATTTTTCAGCGGATTTTACCCGAGGCGGATCAGGGGTTGCGGGATGTCGCGGCGTGGATCAAACCTCTTTTGTCGCGCTAAGACGAAAGCTGACTGCCTCGGCCACATGATGTTTGCGTACATCCTCAACACCCTCAAGATCGGCAATGGTGCGCGCGACACGCAAAACGCGGTGATAACCACGTGCCGACAACCCAAAGCGTTCTGCAACTTTAAGCAATAAGGTGCGTCCCTCATCATCAGGGGTGGCGATTTCTTCCAGAACGCCCCCTTCGGCGTCGGCGTTTACGCGTATGTCAGGATGCGCATTGAAACGGGCGGATTGTACTTCACGCGCTGCAGAAATGCGCGCGGCCATCTCGGCCGAACTGTCCCCCGCTTCTGGCAAATCAAGATCGGAATAGGCCACTGGCGGCACATCAATGCGCAGGTCAAACCGGTCCATTAGTGGGCCGGAAATGCGGCTTAGATATTCCTCGCCACACAGCGGAACGCGCGCACAAGCCCGCGATGGGTCCGCGAGGTAGCCGCATTTGCACGGGTTGGCGGCAGCGACAAGCATGAAGCGACAGGGGTAGCGCACATGCGCGTTGGCGCGGGCCACCACCACTTCGCCAGTTTCAATCGGCTGGCGCAGAGTTTCCAGCACGGCGCGCGGGTACTCAGGGAACTCATCCATGAACAAAACACCGTTATGCGCCAGCGAGATTTCCCCCGGTTTTGCACCTCGCCCACCGCCGACAATGGCCGCCATCGAGGCAGTGTGATGCGGTTCACGAAACGGGCGTTCGCGCGAAATGCCGCCCTCGTCCAGCAGGCCGGACAGTGAATGGATCATCGAGGTCTCCAAGGCTTCGGTAGCATTAAGAGGCGGTAAAATTCCGGGCAAGCGGGCCGCCAGCATGGATTTTCCCGACCCGGGCGAGCCTGTCATCAGCACATGGTGACGCCCCGCGGCAGCAATTTCCAAGGCACGTTTGGCCCGTTCCTGCCCCTTGACGTCCCGCATGTCGCGGCTGTGATTTTCGCGTGTGACCTCGCCAGCGACAGCGGGGCTAAGGGGTGATTGACCGGTATAATGACGCACCACTTCAGTCAGCGAACCGGCCGCTAAAACCTGCGTGGCGCCTACCCACGCGGCCTCGGCGCCGCAGGCTTTGGGACATAAAAGCGCGCGGTCATGCTCAGCGGCGGCCATTGCCGCAGGCAACGCGCCGATCACCTGAATGAGCGATCCATCCAGCGACAACTCCCCCAATGCGACAGTGTTTTCTACATCTTCTGCAGGCACAATTTCCAAAGCGGCAAGCAGGGCAAGCGCGATGGGCAAATCGAAATGCGACCCAACCTTCAGCACGTCGGCTGGCGACAGATTTATAGTGATGCGCTTGGAAGGCAGCGCAATTGACATCGCTGTCATCGCGGCGCGCACCCGTTCGCGCGCCTCGGACACGGCCTTGTCTGGCAGGCCTACAATGGCGAACGAAGGCAACCCCGCCGTGACCGCGCATTGCACCTCGACCATACGGGCTGTGATCCCCTCAAACGCAACCGTATAGGTGCGTGTCACCATTTCCACGCCCTCCAGCGTTAACCAATTCATTAATGGTTAACGCGGGAAAGGTTTACGAATGGTAAATTTTGATGAAATCTGGCCAAGCTTCGGGGTCTGCGACGGTTTTATCACGGCAAAATGCGTTGCAAAACCCGAATATACGCCCGTCAAGTTCCATCAGGTGCGTGACGGGTTTGCCGGAGTATGGACAGTTCGCGTTTTCCGCTGTGCCGTTGTCCGCCGCTTTGGCATCCAATCGCGCCAAAGGCCAATCGTGGAATGGAATATCCTGTGCGTAGGGCACCGGATCATAGGTTTTGGTCAGCCCCATAGCGCGCCATTTGCGAAATGCTGGATCCTTTAGGTGTTCCAAAACATAGGTCGCAGTAGCCTCATCGACGGGCAGGTCAAACCCCGCAATCCGCGCGGCAATCGGCGCATAAAACGTATCTGCCAGAGAATAGCTGCCAAACAGCCAGGGGCCAGCCCCACCATGACGGCCGCGCGCCAACGCCCATAAATCCTGAAGCCGGTTTAGATCGGCCTGCACCCCTGGAGACACGGTAAACCCATCGTATTGGTGCAATAATTGCATTGGGCATTCACTCCGCAATGCGCCAAACCCCGCGTGCATTTCCGCCACCAAATTGCGGGCCAAAACACGGGCGGATTCATCGGCAGGCCACAATCCCGCGTCAGGGTGGCGTTCGGCCAAAACTTCGGCAATGGCAATGGTGTCGCTTACGACATCACCGTCGGGCGTACGGATCACAGGGACTGTGCGCGCCGGTGCCAGACTTGACAGGTCTTGTTGTAGTGTGCCGGAATAAAGTCCCAACATGTGAGTGCGGTAGGGGATGTTGAATTTCTCGAACATCAACCAACCACGTAGCGACCAACTGGAAAAAGAGCGGTCGCCGATATATAGATCATATGTCATAGCGCACAACCTAACGCGCCACAGCCCATTCGCAAAATTGCGATTTGTGAGGTTGGCATCAAAATCTGTGATGATTGGCGGATTTGCAGACAACGGAGATACTGGTGTATCGAAACATGCAAGGTTGAAGAGCAAAACAAAGGAGCCAGAGTTGAAACGGTTTTTAATCCTGTTGGTTGGGCAAATGACGTGGTCCGTTGGCACGGGCGGTGCAACGGCGCAGAGCAATTTGCAAATATATGCGCCTGTCTATGGCAATTGGTGCGGGCCGAACCATCCGGTGAATATGTCCCAAGCCGGACCGCCCGTTGACGCACTGGATGCCGCCTGTATGCGCCATGATCACTGTGTTGCGGTTCAGGGTGCGTATAGTTGCGGCTGCGATGTTTCATTATTGCAGGAATTGCGTCAGACGCCTTGGCAAAACCCATTGATCCAGCGCGATGCCCGCGCAATTTACGACGCGATTGCATTGATTCCGTGCAATTCTGTTGATGGAACAACCCTGAAACAGACCATGTTCGCGGTAGATCTGGCTTACGACGTTGTGTCAGGGATCTCGGCACCGCTGGATGTTTTTGAGCGTTGGCGCAGTTTGTTTCTGGGCTACTAGGGCAGGTGGTTTATCACACCGGTGTCCCATACCGTGCCGTCCCAAGTTAAGCGGGTCACTGAAAGATTGTCGATCTTATGAGATACCGCCTGATATGCAGTTAGACCGCCAGCCAATTGCACCTGTGTCAGGATCGCGCCGAAATGCGCCACAGCGATTATATGCGTGTCGGGATGCCTTGCGTTCATGTCGTGGACATAGGCGTTGATGCGGTTGGCGGCGGCGTTCCAGCTTTCGCCATTTGGCGGGGCAACATCGCCCGGCTTGTCCCAATAGTCGCGGCTAAGGTTTGGATCGCGGGCCATCACTTGTTCATAGTCCAAACCATCCCAATCCCCAAAATCGAATTCTCGAATGTCGGGCGCATGTGGTAAACGGGTGCGTTGTCCAGCGATGGCATCAGCGGTGGCAGTGCAGCGCGACAAATCCGACGAAACCAGCAATGCGTCATCCGGTAAATGCGCATCCAGACGGGCGATTTGGGCCGTGTCGGACAGGTCCGCAGGCACATCGCGCCAACCCACGAAAGATTTTTCATGGGTTGGGCCATGGCGTATCCACCACCATGTCGTCATGTCGGGAGGGTGCCCTTTAGCACCAATGGCAGGCCTGCAATCACGGTCACTGCCAAATCGGCATGGCTGGCGAGGCGTTGGTTCAGACGGCCCTGTGCCTCACGGAACTTACGCGCGAGGGCGTTCTCGGGGACGATGCCCGCGCCAACTTCGTTTGTGACAACAACGACAGGGGCTTTGCAGGTGGTTAGGGACTGCAGCAGAGAGCCCTGGGCCGCTTGCAGGTCCGTTTCAGCCAATAGATGGTTTGACAGCCAGAGGGTCGCGCAGTCCAGCAGCACAACGTCGGATGCGCTAACCACATCAAGGGCGTGCGTTAAATCAAGCGGGGCCTCGACCGTGTGCCAGCCATCGCCGCGCGACTTTTGATGACGGTTGATTTTCGCTGTCATTTCGCTGTCATGGGCCTGAGCGGTGGCAAGATAGATTTTGGATTTTCCACAAACGTTAACCAGTCCTTCGGCAAAATTCGATTTGCCAGAGGCTGCGCCGCCGATAATGAGTGTCAGATCAGGTAACATGTGCAATGCCTAGCAAGCCTAGGGGCCGCTCATCAAGCCCTGACGGGCATTCTTCGCTCGCTGTGCTGCAGGGAATGTCAGCAATTGGTTGAGTTTACCCATTTTGCGGCCTAAAACGGACGCACCTTTTGAAAGGGCCAAGTATGCTTGCTGGAAAACGCATTTTACTGATCATTGGCGGTGGAATCGCTGCTTTTAAGTCGCTGGATTTGATCCGGAGACTGCGTGAAAGCGGTGCGACTGTGGTGCCGGTGCTGACCAAGGCGTCCGAGGAATTTGTGACGCCATTATCAGTTTCTGCGCTGTCGGCTGAGAAAGTTTACCGTGATCTATTTGATCTGACCGATGAGGCCGAGATGGGGCATATTGAATTGTCCCGTGCGGCGGATTTGGTGGTGGTGGCCCCTGCTACCGCTGATTTGATGGGCAAGATGGCAGCGGGGTTGGCGAATGATCTGGCTTCGACCCTATTGATGGCCACCGACAAGCGGGTTCTGATTGCACCGTCGATGAATGTGCGGATGTGGGAGCATTCGGCGACTGTGCGCAATTTTGCGACCTTAAAAGGCGACGGTGTGTTGTTTGTCGGCCCCAATGAAGGCAGTATGGCCTGTGGTGAATTTGGGCCAGGCCGGATGGCGGAGCCGATGGAAATCGTGGCTGCAGTTGAGGCGGCCATTGCGGATGGACCTTTGAATGGCAAACATGTTTTGGTGACGTCTGGCCCAACTCATGAGCCAATTGATCCCGTGCGCTATATCGCCAACCGGTCCAGCGGCGCGCAAGGCACGGCCATTGCGCAGGCCCTATCAGCGCTGGGTGCCGAGGTGACATTTGTAACGGGCCCTGCCGACGTGTCACCCCCTGCCGGTGTGCGGGTGATTGAAGTTCAGACCGCGCGCGAAATGCTGGCCGCGGTGCAGGCGGCCATGCCTGCGGATGCCGCAGTTTTTGCGGCGGCTGTGGCGGATTGGCGGATGGCCGAAGAAACAACATCCAAGATGAAGAAAGACGGCAAAGGCAGTTTGCCGGTTTTGAATTTTGCTGAAAACCCCGACATTCTGGCGACAGTATCGCAGATGAAAAAGGGGCGACCTGATCTGGTGGTTGGCTTTGCGGCTGAAACGGATGACGTGGTGAAAAACGCCACGGCCAAACGCAAGCGCAAAGGTTGTGACTGGATCGTTGCCAATGATGTTTCGCCGGAAACCGGGATCATGGGTGGCAGCGAGAACGCGGTTGTGGTGATTAAGGCTGATGGGGCGGAGGACTGGCCGCGCATGGGCAAGGATCAGGTGGCCACACGGTTGGCGGCGGCGATTGCCGAGGCGCTGGACTAAGAGATTTTAGGCGTTGCCGCGTGGGCGGGTATTTTGGGGAAAATGATGGAGGATGCTGTGGTTACTGTGATCTTTGCATGGCTTGCGGGCGCGGATCAAACGCTTGGGTTGCCAAGTTATGAGACTGCAGGCGCGGCGGGGGCCGATTTAAGGGCAAACTTTGAAGAAGGAGCGCGTGGCGGTTTGGTTTTGCCGGCAGGGGCGCGGGCGTTGGTGCCCACGGGCTTGCGGCTGGAGATTCCGGTGGGGTTTGAGGTTCAGATCAGGCCGAGGTCCGGTTTGGCGCTAAAACACGGCATTACATTGCCCAACAGCCCTGGCACGATTGACCGTGATTACCGCGGGCCGCTTGGGGTGATTTTGATGAATGCGGGGACGCAACCCTTTACCGTTAATCACGGCGATCGAGTTGCGCAGATGGTGGTGGCACCAGTGATACAAGCGCAGTTCGAATTGGCGCAGGAATTGCAAGACACGGAACGGGGTGAAGGTGGATTTGGTTCTACGGGGCGCGGCTAGTGGGCGTTGTGTTGGCGCTGATGGCTGGGCTTTGGGGGCTTGGCATTGTGTTCAAGATTTCGCGCGCCAAACGCTGGGCTCTGATCGGGATCGTGTATGCTGCCGTTTTGCTGGCACATTTGGCATTGCCATTGGGCGCGCCATTGCGGTCTGCAATGGGCGGGAGCATCGGGCCATGGCTGATATTGGGTGTGGTTTTGGCGATATTGCTGGGCTATCGCGCGGTTCTAAGCCAGCTTCGAGGGAAAGCGCAGCACAAAGGATCTGAAATGACAGACAACACCCCAAAACCCACGTTTACGAATGTCGAACTGGATCGCTATGCGCGCCACATTATGTTGCGTGAGATTGGCGGGACAGGGCAAAAGAAGCTGAAAAATGCGCGCGTTTTGGTGATCGGAGCAGGTGGATTGGGTTCGCCCGTATTGCTTTATCTGGCGGCGGCGGGGGTCGGCACCATAGGGGTGGTGGATGACGATGTGGTCGACAATTCCAACCTTCAACGGCAGGTGATCCATCGTGATGCTGACATTGGCATGCCCAAGGTTTTTTCTGCCGAGGCCGCGATGAAGGCGCAAAATCCCTATTGCAATGTGCGCCCATATCAGCGGCGCTTGACCGAAGCAAACGCAGCCGATTTGTTTGCCGACTATGATCTGGTGCTTGACGGCACCGACAATTTCGAAACCCGTTATCTGGTTAACCGTACCTGTGTGGCGCTGGGCAAACCGTTGATTTCTGGCGCGTTGACCCAATGGGAGGGGCAGATCAGCACCTTTGACCCGGCCAATGGTGCCCCTTGTTATCAGTGCATTTTCCCCAAAGCCCCTGCCGCGGGCTTGGCCCCATCCTGTGCCGAAGCTGGCGTGGTTGGTCCACTGCCAGGGGTCATCGGTGCGATGATGGCGCTTGAGGTGGTCAAGGAAATTACCGGCGCGGGCGAGAGGATGCGCGGGCAAATGTTGATTTATGATGCGCTTTACACCGAGACCCGTAAAATCAAGCTGGCGCAGCGTGCGGACTGCCCAATCTGTTCCAGCTAATCAGCTTGCGCCTGCGCGCAGATTACCCATACTGACCTCAAACCAAAACCAACATAGGGGATACCCAAATGAAATTGCTCGCCTCAATTACTGCGGTTGCCGCGGCCGTTTTCAGCACCGTCGCCTTTGCGGCTGACCTGCCCGATCTGGGGGGCAAAGAGGTAGTTATCGTCACGGAAAACGCCTATCCACCATTGCAATTCGTTGATCCAGCAACCGGTGCGGCCATCGGTTGGGAATATGACGCGATGGTTGAGGTCGCCAAGCGGCTTAACATCACCGTGAGTTACGAAAATATCAGTTGGGACGCGATGATCCCGGCCGTGTCCGAGGCGCAGTTCGATATGGGCATGACGGGGATTACCATCCGTGATGACCGCAAGGAAAAGGTCGATTTTTCAGACGCTTATATGCGCAGCGAAATGGTCATGCTAGTGCGTGGCGACGAGGATCGATTTGCCGATGCCAAAGGATTTGCCGCCATTGATGATTTGTTGATGGCCGCACAACCCGGCACGACGCCGTTCTATGTTGGCGTCTACGAGGTTCTGGATGGCAACGAGGCCAACCCGCGCATCAAACTGTTCGAAACTTTTGGCGCGACGGTTCAGGCCTTGCGCTCAAACGATGTTGATTTGGTGCTAACCGATGGCACAGCGGGCAACGGCTATGTCGCGGCCTCCGAGGGCAAATTGAAGATTGTCGGCGACACATTGGGCGCCGAGGATTTCGGGTTTATTTTCCCCAAGGGCTCGGAGCTTGTAGGCCCGATCAATGCGGCGATTGCCAGCATGAAGGAAGATGGCACCATGGATGCGCTGAACAAAAAGTGGTTTCTTGACTATAAGTTCGGCGGCTAAAGCGGCGATAGACCAAAGCTGCGCCTGATATGATCCCGACGCCCCCCCAAGATAAGGATTTCCCCTACTGGTTGCTTGTGGCCGGTGGGTTGGGGGGGTATTTGCTCTATCGTGTGGCGGCGGATGATCTGTACGCTCAGATATTGTCGACCCTGTCCAAGGGCGTCGGCATCACGATCTTTGTGACCTTGGTGGCCTTCGCAATGGCGTCGTTCTTTGGTCTGTTGCTGGCGGTGGCGAGCATGTCGCGCTTTATTGTGTTGCGGCAAATGGCACGATTCTACATTGAAATCATTCGCGGCGTCCCGATCATTGTTTTGCTTTTATATGTGGCCTTTGTGTTTGGCCCTGCAATGGTACATGGGGTGAACTGGGCGGCTGAAGGGTTGGGGCTTGAACCGTTCCGCACGCGGGATTTTACCTTGATGTGGCGGGCAATTATTGCGCTGATGATCGGCTATTCGGCCTTTATCGCCGAAGTGTTCCGGGCGGGTTTGTTATCGGTTGAAGAGGGTCAGATTGAAGCCGCCAAAGCGCTTGGGTTAAGCGGTTGGCACCGGTTTAGATTCATTATTTTCCCGCAGGCTTTTCGCACCATCATGCCGCCGCTTGGCAATGATTTCATAGCGATGGTCAAGGATTCGTCACTGGTGTCGGTGCTGGGCGTTTTAGACATCGCGCAGTTGGGTAAGGTGACCGCGGCGGGGAATTTTCGGTATTTTGAAACCTACAATGTGGTGGCACTGCTCTATCTTATCATGACGGTTTCGCTGTCACTGTTACTACGCAAACTTGAACGCCGGATGCGCGCAAAATACCCGTAAGTGCTGGACCTCTTGGCTGACTGGACTTAGCGTGACGACCAAAGGAGATCACCATGACCAATCCGCTTTTGTCCCAATGGGATACCCCGTTTGAAATCGCGCCCTTTGGGCAAATATCGGACGAAGATTTTGCGCCAGCTTTCGATATGTCTATGGCCGAAGCCCGTAAAAATATCGAGGCGATTGCTGACAATCCCGATGCACCGACGTTCGAAAATACCATTGATGCGGTTGAGCAAGCTGAAGAGGCGTTGGAACGCGTTCTATCCGTTTTCTACAATCTGGCGGGGGCGGACAGCACACCAAAGCGAGAAGAGCTACAACGGCTTTTTTCGCCGAAACTGGCGGCTTATTCGTCCGAAATAAACATGAACCCGGCTCTGTTTGAGCGGATCGAAACGCTCTGGCAAAAGCGTGATGATCTGGGCCTAACGGATGAGCAATCGCGGGTGCTTATGCTACATCGGCGTGGCTGTGTTCGGTCTGGTGCTTTGTTGCAAGGTGCGGAGCGGGATCGACTGAAAGAGGTGCTGGAACGGTTGGCTGTTCTGGGCACGCAGTTTAGCCAAAACCTGTTGGCGGATGAACGCGAATGGTTCATGGAATTGGTCGGCGCTGATTTGGACGGCCTGCCAGAATTTGTGCTGGATGCTGCCAAAGCGGCGGCGCAGGAAAAGGGTGTGAAGGGACATGTCGTGACCCTGTCGCGCTCATTGATCACGCCATTTTTGCAATTTTCAACCCGCCGCGATTTACGTGAAAAGGCATATGAGGCCTTTGTTGCCCGCGGGGCCAATGGTGGCGACAGTGACAACCGCGCAATTGCGGCTGAAACGCTAGCGCTGCGTCAAGAGCGGGCTGAACTTTTGGGCTATGCTGATTTCGCGAGCTTCAAGCTGGAAACCGAGATGGCAAAAACGCCCGATGCCGTACGGAAACTGTTGATGGATGTTTGGGAGCCCGCCAAAGCCGCCGCCAATGCCGACGCCGAAATATTGGCGCGTATGATGCATGAGGACGGTGTGAATGGCGAGTTGGAGGCTTGGGACTGGCGCTTTTATTCAGATAAACGCCGCGCCATAGAGCATGATCTGGACGAAGCAGAAATCAAGCCTTACCTACAATTGGACCGGATGATCGAGGCCGCATTTGACTGTGCCACGCGCTTGTTCGGCCTGGAATTCAGCCCGCTGGATGTACCGCTCTATCATGAAGACGCGCGCGCTTGGGAGGTCACCCGAAATGGCACCCATGTAGCGGTATTTATTGGCGACTATTTCGCGCGAGGCTCAAAGCGTTCAGGCGCTTGGTGTTCGGCCATGCGCAGCCAGAAAAAGCTGGGTGGGGACGTGCGCCCGATCGTTGTGAACGTCTGCAATTTCGCCAAGGGCGATCCGGCACTTTTGTCCTTTGATGACGCGCGCACCTTGTTCCATGAATTTGGTCATGCCTTGCACCAAATGTTGTCCGATGTGACCTACGATAGTGTTTCGGGCACTTCGGTATCGCGCGACTTTGTGGAACTGCCCAGCCAGTTGTATGAACACTGGTTGGAGGTGCCGGAGGTCTTGCAAAAATTCGCCACCCACGCTCAAACCGGCGCCGCGATGCCAGCGGACTTGTTGAAACGTCTGCTGGCGGCGGGCACCTATGATATGGGGTTTTCGACCGTAGAATATGTCGCTTCGGCCTTGGTGGACCTAGAGTTCCACAATGGCCCGACCCCCACAGACCCGATGGGCAAACAGGCCAGCGTCTTGGCCGATTTGGGCATGCCCCATGCTATCCGAATGCGCCATGCCACGCCGCAATTCGCGCATGTGTTTTCCGGTGATGGCTACTCCAGCGCCTATTACAGCTATATGTGGAGCGAAGTCATGGATGCTGACGCTTTCGCAGCCTTTGAAGAGGTCGGCGGTGCGTTCGACCCCAAAATGGCAGGCTTGTTACAGGAACATATCCTGTCCACTGGTGGCTCAAAAGATGCAGAAGAACTCTACATGGCGTTTCGCGGTAAAATGCCCGAGGTTCAGGCGCTGCTAAAGGGGCGTGGGTTGGTCTAACGTCGCTTTAGCGCACCGGATCCTGATGGATGATCACATCTGCATGGGGATAGGCTTGCCGGATTTCATGCTTTAAACTGGCGCTGATGGCGTGGGCATCATTCAAGGATTGAGCGCCATCCAGCTCTACATGTAGGTTGATGAAAACGGTTGAACCAGATTGGCGGGTGCGTAAATCATGGAACCCGTGAACACCTTTATGTTCGCGCGCGATGGCTCTTATTTCTGCGATCAAAGCGGGGTCGGCGGCGCGGTCCATTAACGCATCCCATGCGCCTTTGCCTATACGCAACGCGCCGATGATCAGCAGCGCCGCTGCGCCCAAGGCAACGACGCTATCAATATAGGGCAGGTTGAATTGTTTTGACGCCCACAGCGATAACAACGCACCAGCGGCGGGCAAAAGGTCGCCTAAGTAGTGCAATGAATCGGCTGCAACCACGCGGCTGCCAGTGATGCGCGCCACACGGCGCTGCCACAGGATCAATGCCATGGTCAGTATGATTGACGCGGCCATCACAATCATACCGCGCCCCTCGGACATCAGTGTGGTCGGCGCGTCCGATAGCAAACGGCGAACAGCCGCCCATCCAATGACGCCGCCCGAAATTAGAATGAAGACTGACTGGCCAAGAGCCGCCAAATCCTCGGCAGAGGTATGGCCAAAAGCGTGGTCGTCATCGGCTGGCCGCGCTGCATAATAGATCGCGGCCAAGGCCCCCAGCGAGACCATAAAATCAAGCGCGCTATCGGCAAGGCTTGCCGCGACGGACAGAGATTGCGTGGCACTAAAGGCCCATAATTTCAGGGCGACCAAAAGGATCGCGACGACGATAGACGCCATCCCTGCTGAAATATTCAACCGTGTGTTGGCGCGGTTAATAGTTTGCTGGTTCATTCCCTGATCTCTTCAGGGAACACCCCCCATAGGGTTTCTTTTCTGGCCCAACCTCTCCGCCCATCCGCCGTCAAACGACACCACGCCGGGCCGCATTCACCCAATCGCGCAATTACACCCATTTCCAAATGGGCGTTTTCTCGGGTCTTGGGGTCTGGTTTGGCAAACAGGGTCAACATGTCGCGCTCTACGATCACGGTGCGTACACCGGACAACAGCGAGTAATGCACCCAGCCGCCTTGCCCATCTCGATCGCGAACTCGACGCCAGTGACCATATTCTGCTGTCACCTCTAGGGGCATGTCGCGGCGTGTGAAAACCCAGTCAATTCGGTGGGTTAGGCTGGGGCCGCGCCTTACGTTGCCTTCGGCGGCTTTCAGCGACACAAACCGTGGCAAAGGTAAGTTGGTCACAGCCCCACGGTCCTGACCATACGAGGTTGTTGCCATCAGGATTGCGAATACGAATGTAATGGCTGCTCTGCCTAACATTTTGACGCCTTTTTTGTCTCAACTGCAACGAGGTTCTTGTGCCTCGGCTCTTGTTACGTCACTTTAAGGATAAAGTTGAGCTATGAAAAGATAAGGGAGAACATTATGCCCGCAGAACGTCTGAGTGTTGTTGTGACGCGACGGTTGCCGACCGCTGTCGAGACCCGCATGAAAGAACTTTTTGATGTCGAATTGCGCCAAGACGACACGCCAATGAGCCGCGAAGAACTGGTCTCGGCCATGAAGCGCGCCGATGTTTTGGTGCCAACATTGACCGACACGGTCGACGCCGGAATGTTGACCCAAGCAGGTGAAAACCTGCGGCTGATCGCCAACTATGGCGCGGGTGTTGATCATATTGATGTGCAAACTGCCCGACAACGCGGCATCCTTGTTTCTAACACGCCTGGCGTGGTGACCGAGGACACAGCCGATATGACATTGGCCTTGATCCTGTCTGTGACGCGCCGGATTCCGGAGGGGTTGGCGATGATGCAATCGGGCGACTGGCAGGGCTGGTCTCCGACCGCCTTGATGGGTGGACGGCTGGGTGGACGACGTTTGGGCATTCTGGGCATGGGTCGGATCGGCCAAGCCGTAGCGCGGCGCGCAGCGGCCTTTGGCATGCAAGTGCATTACCACAATCGCAAACGTCTGCACGCCGATATCGAAAGCGATCTGGAGGCGACCTATTGGGAAAGCCTGGACCAAATGGTGTCGCGAATGGACATCATTTCGATCAACTGTCCACACACGCCGTCGACGTTTCACTTGATGAATGCGCGGCGGTTGAAGCTGATGAAACCCAGTGCAGTGATCGTGAACACCTCGCGGGGCGAAGTGATCGACGAAAACGCCCTAACGCGGATGCTACGGGCCGGCGAAATTGCGGGCGCAGGTTTGGATGTGTTCGAACATGGCACTGAAATCAACCCACGCCTACGGACGTTGAAAAATGTCGTTTTGCTGCCGCACATGGGCTCGGCCACCGAAGAGGGTCGTGCCGAAATGGGTGAGAAAGTGATCATCAACATTAAGACATTCGCCGACGGCCACAGGCCACCGGATCAGGTGGTTCCGGGGATGCTGTAACGCCGCTTCGGCGTATATGAATTGCATATGAATTTTTGGTGGGGCATCCAGCTATAAACCTCACCAAATCCCCCCACTTGCGCCATACATCTGCCCAATTCCGATGCGATCCATCGGGAAAACAATTGGAGCATGTGTGAAAATGAAACTACAGGTAATTGGGTTCGGGATCGTCATGGCTTTGGCCGTACTTGGTGTGGACTTATCAATGCAGGCACGCAAAACGGATCAATCCATCGGACAGATGGGTTTTGCTGGTTATGTCGATACCATCAAGGGGCGTTATGGCGAGGTGCTCGAGGCACGAGCGCTCAAAGAGCGTCAAAAACAATTGGCCAAGGTTCATTTGCCTGAAGCACCTGAAGGCTGGACGCGACGCGAATGGGCCGATGGTGACAACTCTAAAATCCTGCCATCAAAACATGATGATCTAAATTCCGACGCAGAGATGCAGGAGGCGTTGGGCGGACAAATGTCATTGAGTTTTAACAACCGCGCGCGCGAAGTTTGGGTTTACGAGAGCGGCGACGAGATGGTGAGCCTAGGCGTTGTCTATTCGAAACCCAAAACAACCGGTGGCATTCAGGGCGTGGCGTTAAAAGTGATCGCAGGAAACATTTCCGCCATGTCTTCAACTGAAGCATTTGCATTGATTCAAGGGGTGGCATTTGGCAGCAATCATTTGTTCGGGGTACAGGATGAGGAGAAACCTTATAGGGTTTTCAAAGCCGGTATTGGGACAGATATAAAGATGATAGTGCGCGCGAATGCATCTGATGAATCAATCCACATGTTGCTGAACGCGATTGACTATGACGCGCTGAATGCAATGCTGGATCATCCGGTGGAAACCGTCGGAACAACAATGCCAAAAGCAAGCGCTGAGGAAAGCCTGCAAACAGCACAGGACATTTTGGAGCAAAAACGCAATGCGATCCGTGACGAGGGGCAGGCTGCGGAAAACGCTTTGAAAGACATGGGGCGCTTGATGGGCGGTTTCGCTAAGCCTGACGAGGCCGCTGATGCGACCGACGCATCTGATGCGACGCGTAGGGCGGATGCAATCGTGACCGTCGGAGCCACCAAGATTAACGTCGGCATGGCCCCCGTGGCAGGGATGCCGGGACGTAAATGTGTGCGGTCCAAAGGGAGCCGTTTATGCGGTGGCTTGTCTGACTAAGCGATGTCTGGTTGTGGCCGCTTTGGTCCTGCCAACAAGCGCTCGACGCCAGTCAATAAAACCCCGTTGGCGGTGTCCAGCAGATGATTTTGCAAAACAAAGTCGCGAGCGGTGTTGCCACGGGATTGGGTCTGCGTTCTTGAGCGCAGCAAATTGTCCAATGATTTAGCCATCCCTGCGGCCCCCTTTTCCGCGGGGACCAAACCATCTGGATGCACTACATCGCGCACGCCCATCCGGTCTTGGGCAACCACAGGTACGCCCGCCGCTTGGGCCTCAAGATAGACCATGCCAAATGCCTCGTTCACGCCGGGCCACAGCAGAGCGCTTGCGTGTTGATAGGCCGCGGTCAGGCCAGCGCGATCCAATTGCCCCAAGAACGTGATGCGGTCTTTGAACGGCGCAAAAAGTGATTTTATTTGCGCCGCCGCAGCCCCGTCGCCCGCAATGTTCAGATGCCAATCGGGGGTGGTGAGCAGGGGCAAGGTTTGGGCGATGATCTCGTAACTGGCCTGTTTGTCACCGGCGCGCAGCATGGCGACCGTCAGGATGGTTTTGCTATCCAAGAGCGCAGCCTTGGGTAGGGTTTTGATCGGCAGGAACGGATGCAATTTGGTGAGTGTTTGCAACGCGGGTTTGTGTTGTTCAAGCGCGACAAAGTCCCGATCCGTGAAGTAAAAGATCAGATCAGCATGATCGGAGGCTGCTTCGGAAAGGGCGGCAAATTTGGCCCAAGGACCCGTCAGGCGTTTGAGGGATCGGGTGGATTCGATTTGAATATAGGGGATGTTCAGGGCGCGGCTGACCCGCGGGCCAAGGATGTCGGGGGCTTTGTAATAGTTGTGGTAGGTGACCCATGCCTGCCATTTTGAACCCACGGCAATCAGGCGTTCTGCCTCGGCATTGGCTTGATTTTGCAGGTCTGATTGCAACGCCGCATCACCCGCGCCGTCATAAAGGCGCAGTTCGCTCACCAGGTCGACATCCCCCAAGGCCGCCATCAAAGCGCGCGCCATTTGACGGTCCCCTGACGGTGTTGGGTGCGTAGGCGGTTTTAAGGGGGCATAGAACGCAAAACGGCCCATGATTTAAGCCTGCCCGCACATTTTGCGCAGCAACCCGTTTAGATGGTTGATCCCCGGCATCATCGTGAACTCCTTTTTCAGCCGTGCGTTGGCAGCCTCGGTCAATTCGGCGCGCTTTATCGGGTCCATAGCGAGGGTATAGATCGCCTCGGACAAGGGTTGTGGCGCATCGTCAGACAGGATGCCATGTACACCGTCATCAATGAATTCGGGGATCGCCGAGACCGGAGTCGAGATTATTGCCAAACGCTGCGAGGCGGCTTCCATTAACACGTTGGGCAACCCATCACGGTCACCGGATTTGGCGATCCGGCTGGGCAAAACAAAGATATCGGCACTGTGCATTTGGTTGATGACTTCGGGTTGGTTTAGCGCACCTAGCCACTCAACACGATCCGAAATTCCAGCGTCAACGGCGCGTTTTTGCATCACATCATTCAACTCGCCACCGCCAATGTGAATCCATTGCCAATCCAGATCGGCAGGCAACAGGGCCAGCGCGTCGATCAGATTGTCAAAGCCCTTTTTCTCGACCAAACGGCCAACGGACAGCAGACGAATGCTGCCTTTTGGGGTCGGAGCGCGTTTGGGGGGCTCGGGGAAACGACTTAGGTCTAGCCCGTGATAAATCAAATGCATCCGGTCAGGCGTGTCGGCCAATTCGCGCAGATGCGCGGCCCCTGATCCAGTGCAGGTGGCCCCGAAGTTTGCGCCATTTGTAGCGGCAGAGAGCTTCTCGCGTTTCTCCCATTCAGGCGAAGTCCAGATGTCTTTGGCATGAGCCGAAAACGCCCACGGCAAGCCGCGCATCACGGCGGCGTAGCGGGCAACAGAAGAGGGGGTGTGCATGAAATGGGCGTAAAGGCCGAGCGTTTCGACAGGCATTTCCGCTGCCAGAACACAGGCCTGCCCAAAACGCCGAATGCGGTTGCGGGTTTTGTCGCGGGCATAGTCCAGCCGCCATAAGGCCTGCGCCTGTTTGAAGCCCGCAAATTTACGCACTTTCAGGTAGGCGCGTAGTACACGCAGGGGTTCTTGGCGCAGGTATTCAGGCAAATAGCGGATATTGGCCTTGATTTTATCATGCAGCGGATGGGTCTTTTTGTCGGTAGGAAAGCGCAATGACCAGATGTCGAACACTTGACCCGATTGTTCCAGTGCCAACAGCTCTTGAGCGATAAAAGTTTCCGACAGGCGCGGCCAGCCTTTGACGATCACTGTTAAAGGCGCGCTCATGATTTGATCAGCGTGTCGACACGACCACAGACATAATCCAACCCGTCCAGAAGGCCGTTGTGATGGTGCGCCGAGGGCGGGTTTTGGGTGGGCAATCCACGGATCGCTTTGATCATTGCGGCGGGCGTCATGCCGTCGCGGTCTTCGTCTATCATGCGGGTCAGTCCCAGTTGTTCGGCCCGTTCAGCGCGGATGTATTGTTCGCGCCGTGGCACAGTGCGCGGCACGATTACGGCGGGTTTATCAAAGGACAGAACCTCGCAAAATGTGTTGTAGCCGCCCATGCAGATCACCCCTTGCGCGCCGGCGAACAGCTGTTCGATCTTGGATTCAAAGCCAACGGTTTGCACACGACCTCCCAGCTTTTGCGCGCGGGCCTCAAATTCAACGCGGGTATCGCCAGACAGGAACGGACCGTAAACCAGCACCGCCATTGGGGATAGATCTGGATCTTGCTCGTAAGCAGACAACACCAGATCAACCATCGCTTCGCCGTCACCACCGCCACCGGGGGTGATCAGAACATAAGGTTCGGAAATGGTCAGTGGTTCGTCTCCGACCTCGCGTTTCAGGTAACCCGTCCAGTGCATCCGGTCGCGCACGGATTGCGGCAGGGCCAGCCCTTCTGTCGGATCATAAATCGCCTTTAGGCCATAGACCCAAACCTCATCGTAGAAATCCTCAATCGCTTGGACCGCCCCTTTGCGCTCCCATTCCTCGGCCAGAACATCGGGAGAATCCAACACATCACGCAGGCCCAAGACCACTTTGGTATTGCCGCTTTGTTTCAAGAACTCCAACGTGGGCAGCAATTCGCCGCGAAAACCTGTGGGTTCTTTATCGACAATCAACAAGTCCGGCTCAAAATGCTCGGCTGCGGCCTTGATCAGGCCTGCCCGTAACGCCGTTGTTTCATCAATATCCAGCCCTAGGGTTTGACTGATGTATGAGCCATCGGCCTTTTTGGTTACGCCCGGCAGGCGGATGTGATCGACGTGTTCAGGAAAAGTAAATCGCCCCGCCACAGGTGACCCTGTCAGGATGATCGCGGATAGTGCGGTGTCGGCTTTGGTGATCGCGCCTGCAATCGCCCTTGAGCGACGTAAATGACCCAGTCCAAAAGTGTCGTGACTGTAAAACAGCACACGAGGTTGGGGCGTGGTACTGCGCTCAGGTTTGTTTATCATGTTTATCATTGCGCAGTATATTTCCCTGCAAATCAAAGCCGTAGAGCCGAATTAAAAATCCGCCCAGATTGCTGATTATCTATCCATTGAAACGAAAAATGCAATTGGATTCATGTGTTATCCGTCCAATACGCTCAATTCACGGTATTTTGAGCGATAGGGGTCTGATGAGGGAAGTGCAATTGCGTAAATTCAGGGGATACAATAATATAGTTCATTATCTGGATGGGGAATGAATTTATGAAGCTGCGACTGCCTATATGGTTTGTGATCTGGGCCATTTTTATGTCTTTACCACCGACTCCAGTCATGGCGCAGTTGGTGCCGAGCTTCCTTGAAACCGGCACCGAAGCCGCTGTTGAACCCACACCTGTTGACCCGCTGGCCGAGATGGTGCGTCAGGCCTCGGAATCCGGTGCGACGGTCATTGTCATCGATCCATTGGGCCAACTCCCTGTCACGGAGGGCGCCGAGGGGGCCACAACCAAGGGCGAGACATCCGGCGCATCTTTGATGGAGATGCAGGACGAAGCCGTCAAGTTTCGCAAAACCTTGCGCAACATGCTGCGTAAAATGCCCGACTCCTTTACCGAAGTGACCTATATCCTGAGGGCCAGCAGCCCAAACGGCAAGATATCAGCTTTCTTTGTGGCTCTTATGTGGAGCCTGGTGTTGTTAGCTATTGGGATGTTGGTTGAGCGGCAGGTTTATGGCAAATTGCTTGCGCGCAGATTTGTTGTCGCGCGGGTGGTGGAGCACCCCGTTGGATATAGTGAAAAACTACCGTTCCTGGTTTTCCGTTTCTTTATGGGAGTGGGCGGCATTTTGGTGTCGATGGTTGTCTCTTACGCGATTGGGGCAACGGTGTTTGGCGAAGAATCCGATACGGCTATGCAGTTCACGATTGCAGTAATCTATGCCTCGTATGCAGGCATCCGCTTGCTCACCCTGCTTTGGCGAATGATACTGGCCCCTTATCTTTGCCAATATCGCATTCCACATTTTTCGAACAAAGATGCACGGATATTGTATTACTGGGCGTTCGCATTGGCATTCGTCGACATTGTTGCGATCGCCTTTGCCAATTGGGTGTCTGAGCTGGGCTTGAATTATGAGGTCTATGCTCTGATTTCGTCGGCTTTTGCGCTGATTGTTTCAGCGGTAAATATTGCCATGATTTTGGCGAACCGTCGCTCTGTGTCACGGGCGATCCGCAATGGTAAATCCAGAGAAGAGACCAGCTATGCATTGTTGATGGCGTCCCGATTGTGGGCACCGATTGCCATAATCTATTTTGCCTATTCATGGATCGAGCTGACTCGTGATCTGGTCTTTGAGCGCCCCACATCAGTGCCACTGATCGCAGGTGCCTATGCAATTGGAACCACGATTGTCGTGGTCTACGCGGTGATCAATTACGTCATTGAACGGTTGTTCGAGCGGGCCCGAAGAGCACGAAAATTGAATGAGGAAATGGCGCAGGCGCAAGCCGCCGCCGAAGAGGCCGCTGCCGTCGCCGCCAAAGCACAGGCATGGGCCGAGGGCGAAAGCATCTCCGATCCCGCCGCCACCGAAATTGTCGAGAACATTATCGACGACGTAGAGGTGATGGACGGTGATCTGTCCTATGCAAAAGCCAGCCACCCTCTGGCCAGTTTTGAGGATTTGGCACGCCGGGTGTCTGCCGTATTGGCGCTTGTGGCCGGGGCTTGGGCATTTTTGAGAGTCTGGGACGCGAATATGTCGATGGTCAACGACACGCTCATTGACCGATTTGGCGATATCATCGTGATCCTGTTTATCGCTTACATCGTCTATCACACGTTCCGAATTTGGATTGACAATAAGATATTCGAGGAACAGGGCGAGATCATAGAAGTTGACATTGGTGGCGAAGGTGGGGGCGAGGGCGGTAGCCGCCTGTCGACCCTGTTGCCGCTGTTCAAGATCACCATGACAATCATCATTGTGGTGACCTTCGCATTGATCATGTTTGCCGAGCTGGGCATCAATGTCAGTCCGTTATTTGCGGGCGCTGGTGTGGTTGGTTTGGCCATTGGTTTTGGCGCACAAACGCTGGTACGCGATATTTTCTCGGGCGTGTTTTTCCTGTTTGACGACGCGTTTCGCAAGGGCGAATACATTGACACGGGCGACGTTAAAGGCACGGTTGAAAAAATCTCGTTGCGTTCCTTGCAACTGCGCCATCACCGTGGCCCGCTGAACACCATCCCGTTTGGCGAAATCCGGTTTTTGACCAACTTCTCGCGCGATTGGGTGATCATGAAATTGCCGCTGCGGGTGACTTATGACACCGATCCCGAGCGGGTTCGCAAGTTGATCAAGAAGCTGGGGCTTGAACTGTTGGAAGACCCGTTGATCGGCCCGGATTTCATCCAGCCGCTGAAATCTCAAGGGGTTATCGAGATGCAGGATTCTGCGATGATCATTCGAGTGAAATTCATGACCAAACCTGGCGGTCAATGGATGACCCGCAAGCGTGTGCTACAGGACATTCGTGCTCTGTTTGAGCGCGAAGGCATCAAGTTTGCGCATCGTGAAGTGACGGTACGTTTGGCCGAAGGGGACAGCAAATTGGAAGATCTGACCCCAGCCCAAAAAGAGGCGTTGGCAGGGGCGGCATTGCAAGATGCAGAAGCAGATATGCAAGACAGCGGCGGCGATGATCGCTAAGGGCTAGTCCTTGTAGGGGTCCAGTGAATCGCGCAAGCCATCACCAAGGAAGCTGAACGCCAGCACCGTAATGATGATCGGCAGCATTGGGATCGCCGTCCACGGATAAATTTCGATCGAAGCAAGGTGTTGCGCGTCATTCAACATCACCCCCCAGCTGACCGCCGGGGCCCGCAAGCCAAGCCCAAGGAACGACAGGGCCGTCTCCCCCAGAATCATCGCAGGGATCGATAGCGTGGCGCTGGCGATCAGGTGGCTCAGGAAATTGGGCAACAGGTGTTTGCGGATCACGCGGGCTGGTTTGGCCCCCATGACTTCAGCAGCTTTGACGTATTCCTCTTCGCGCAGAGCCAGAAATTTGGAACGTACTGCACGCGCCAGCCCCGGCCAATCCAGAGCGCCCAGTATCAATGATATCATAAAGAACACGGCAACCGGCCCCCAACTGGCCGGTACCGCAGCAGACAGCGCCAACCATAACGGCAGCTCGGGAATCGAGCGTAAAATCTCGATCATGCGTTGGATGCTCCAGTCAATCCGCCCGCCGAAATAGCCCGCGATACTGCCAAAGGTGATGCCCAGCAGGAAAGACACGGTGATGCCGATCAGGCCCACCGTCATCGACAGCTGTGCGCCATAAAGGATGCGCGAAAACACATCGCGCCCCAATCTGTCAGAGCCGAACAAGAACAGCGTCGCCCCCTCAGGTGCGCAGACCAAATGGCGGTTGGTTTTGATCAAGCCAGCCAGCCTATAGTCATCACCTTCGCAAAAGAACGACAGCGGCATGGCCTTAGTTTTGTCGGCCGTATAGGTCCAGCGGTAATTCACCAGATCGGCCGTGGCCTCGGTCGGATAGACGTAGGGGCCGACAAATCTTCCGTCATGAAACAGGTGGATTCCTTGGGGCGGTGCGTAGAGGTAATCGGCGTTGCGCTCATTCGGAGTGTAGGGCGCGATGAAGCCCGCAAAGGGCAACAGGATATAGCCAACCAACAGGAAAACCCCCGCGATCAACGCCAACCGGTGTTTGCGAAACGCGCGCCACACCAGCCGCCAATTGGCCATATCCATATCGGCGCGCTCAATCGTGCTGAGATCATGATCCTCGCTATATGGCGCGTCAGATATGTAGCGTCCGTCAGGAAGAATGGCCATTATTCACGCGCT
Source organism: Rhodobacteraceae bacterium UBA2776 (assembly GCA_002352425.1). Taxonomy (GTDB): domain Bacteria; phylum Pseudomonadota; class Alphaproteobacteria; order Rhodobacterales; family Rhodobacteraceae; genus Profundibacter. The sequence continues at coordinate 52,483 of DEIK01000118.1, read as the reverse complement.
CCATATCGGATGCGCGGATCAAGCAGCATCAGTAAAACATCCGAGATCATGGTGCCGACCAAAGTCAGCAAAGCCACGAACAGCAGGATAAATCCGGCCAAGAACTGGTCTTGGGATTTCAACGCCAGCAACAAAGCGGGACCGATGGTCTGCAGGCCCAACACCACAGACACCAAAACCGAGCCTGAAATCAGTGAGGGCAGTAGGTTGCCGATGTCGGCCACAAAGGGATTGAAGGCCATGCGCAGCGGGTATTTTGTTAGCAGTTTGGCAGGTGGCAATCCTTTGGCGCGGGCTGTTTCGACATAGGGTTTACCCAGCTCGTCCAGCAGATTGGCACGTAGACGTTGCATCATGCCAGCCGCGCCGGCGGTGCCGATCACGAAGGTTGGCACGATTAGATGCACAAGGATTGATTTGACCTTATCCAGCGACATCGGTTCGCCCTCGAACTCGGGTGACATCAACCCGCCGATGGGCAGGTTAAAATAGCGGTGGCCGTAATAAAACAGGATTAGCGCCAACAAAAAATTGGGTGTCGCCAAACCCAGATAGCCAAGGAAAGAGCTGGTGTAATCCACCCAGGTTTTTGCCTTGGCCGCCGCCAAAACACCCAACGGCAATGCCACCAGATAGACGAACAACACCGCTGCTACATTAACCAAAACCGTCAACCACAGCGCATCACCAACGATCTCGGACACGGGGCGATCAAACTCGAACGACCAACCGAAATCACCTTGCAACATGCCAGACAACCCTTGCGGGCCGGGCATAAAGCCAACCCAGATCATATATTGCTCCCACAACGGGCGGTCCATGGCGTACTCATGATACAGAAACTCGGCCTTGGCGATGCCAGCCTCTTGGCCCGTGGCGCGCAGCTCGGTCAACTGATTTGACAGGTAATCACCAGGCGGTAAGTTGATGATGATAAAGATCAGCACCGACACCACCAGCAACGTCAAAAGCATGGTGAAAAATCGCGATATGGCGTAGCGCAGAATTAGCATTATTGCGCCCCCTCTGGGGCAAAGAAAAACTCATCCGGTCGGTGGATGCCAAATTGCGCACCCGGCTCCCAAGCCCAAAACGCCACCTCGGGCACATTGCGCAAACGGCGTGAAATCACGACAGGTTGCGGCGCCTCGGACAGGATGCCGATGCCGTATTGTTGGTCGGCGTGGATGCGCAACATCCGGTCCCAAATGGTGCGGCGCTCAACACGATTGCCGGTTTTTTCCCATTTGCGCGACAGGCCAAGCAGTTGGATGGCCTCGGGCGTGTCAGGCGCTTCGCCCGCTTCACCGTCGGTTTGAAAATACTGCCCCCACAAGGGCCATGCGAAAAATTCCTGCGCGCGCGGGGCCAGATAGTCGGGCGAAGTATCAAGCGTCGGAATGCCGTTGTCCCAGCCGTACCAGACCGAGGCCATGCTGACGCCCGAGTAAACACGGTTGCGCAACGTGTCGCGACTAAAGGGACGCAAGATCAGCCGCACGCCAATCTCGCGCCAAGTGTCGGTGATAATTTGTAAGGTGTTCTCGACTTCGATCCGCTCGCCAGCCGTTTCAACCACAATCGACAGCGGGCGCCCATCAGGCAACAAACGAATACCATCAGCACGCCGCTGAGTCAGACCCATTTCGTCCAGCAAAGCATTGGCCTGTTGCAGATCAAATTGCGACCAGGCATTGCGATACTCGGCATTGAAGAACGGGCTTTGCGATAGAACAGCCATGCCGCCCTCTTGCCCCAAACCAAAATAGAGCGCGCGGTTGATCATGCGGCGATCAATCCCCATTGACAGGGCGCGGCGGAACCGCACGTCGCGCAAAACCTTGCGCCATGCGGGATCGGCGTAGTTTTGATTGGGGTAAATCGTGATTTGCGACGCTGCACCATTGGCCCAGAGCAGCACGCGGTAATTGCCGCCTTCAAGTTCGCCCTTTTTCAAGATTGAAATGTCGCGAAACCCCAAACCACGCGCTTGCAAATCGGCCTCGCCCGCGTTGGTTTTGGCAGCGACCAACCCGCGCCCAACCACCGACATTTCAACCGCATCAAGATAGGGCAGCTGCACGCCGCGGCTGTCAACGCGGTGGTAATAGGGGTTGCGCACGAACATGAAACGGCTGGTCGCTTTGCCTTCGACGCGCATCCATGGTTGCAAGGTTGGCAGGTCCGGATTGTCGAGTTTATACATATTATCGAGCTTGTTGTGCATCGCCGCCCATGAGCGCACCCGCATCTCGTCGATCTTTTGCTCCATCGTTTCTGCCGTGGCGAAATCTGCGTGGAACTGTTTTAGATAGTGCGCAGGTCGCAGGATAAACGGCGGCCGCGCTTGCGCCAAAGTCGGGATGAAATGGGTGTTGGGCTTGGCCCATTCATAGACCACAGTCAGCGGGTCCGGGAAGTTGACTTGCGGGTATTCACCATCCACGCGCAGAAAATCAGGCGGGCCGGAGGGGGCCAATTCGGCGTTGTTGGCGACATGCTTCCACCAATATTCGAAATCGGTCGAGGTCAGTGGATGGCCGTCAGACCAGCGATGGTTCTCGCGCAAATGCAAGGTGAATTTTCGACCTTTATGGACCTCGATGCTGGCTAAAATATCGGCGGACAGGATGTAGTCTTCGTCATAGCCGACCAGCCGAGCATAGCCGAAGGGCACCATTTGGCGGATGTCTTTGGCGCGGGTCACCATGGTTTTCAGGGTGCCGCCCTGGGTGCCGAATGCGCGGCCTTTGGTGGCCAAATCGACGATCAACGGGGTGGTGGGTATGCGGTCAGCGGCGGCGGGTAGGGTGCCGGCGGCGACCTGTTTCTGCCAGTAGGCGGTTTCTTTAACCGCGACCTGCGCGGATGCTTTGAAGGGCGTTGCCAGCATCAATGTGGCGATCAGTGGAGCGGCCAGTTTAAACATGGCAGCGCACCTTATGGCCTGACCCGACTTCGGTCAAAGGTGGGGTTTGGTCGGTAGAATAGCGGAACATATCGGGCCAGTTGGCGGGGTTTCCAGCACCCTTGGCCACTACATCCAGATCAATTGGACGGTTGATATCCGGTTCGGGTTGCGCGGCCAGCAATGCTTGCGTGTAGGGGTGGCGCGGGTTGTGAAACAGGGCGCTGGGCTGTGCCTGTTCAACCACTTGGCCACGGTGCATCACGGCGACTTCATCCGCGATGCGTGACACCACGGCCAGATCGTGGCTGATGAACAAATAAGACAGGCCCATCTTTTTTTGCAGGTCCTCAAACAGGCACAGAATTTGGTCCTGCACTGACACGTCCAACGCCGATGTTGGTTCGTCACAGACCAAAAAAACAGGATTCATCGCAAGCGCGCGTGCAATCGACAGGCGCTGGCGTTGGCCACCGGAAAACGCATGTGGATAGCGGAATAGAATGCGCGAATCCAGCCCGACCCATTCCAGCACTTCGACGGCACGATCACGGCGTTGCGAAGGGGTGCCAATGCGGTTGATCTCCAGCGGCTCGGTCAACGCATCCACCACTCGCATGCGGGGATTGAACGACGAATAGGGGTCTTGAAAAATTGGCTGCAAATGCTGTCGAAATCCGGCGCGTTGTTCGACAGACATGTTGTTCACATCAATGGGGGCGGCATCTTTTTCACCGCAAAACCGGATCATCCCGCCTTGGTCTGGTTTTTCTGCGGCCAGCACCATCCGCGCGCAGGTCGTTTTGCCAGAGCCAGATTCGCCCACAACCGCCAGTGTTTTGCCCCGCGCCACCGACAAGTTGATGTCGCGGCAGGCCTTGATCTGCATGCCTTGCGACATAAATGAACTGGCCCGCACGTTGTAGGTTTTGGACACGGATTTCATCTCAAGGATCAGATCGCTTTTGTCGATTAGCGGTCTGGGCGTCAAGGCCTCGGGGATCAGCGGTGCGGCGGCGAATAATTTTTGGGTGTACTTATGGGCGGGCGCGCCGATGACATGCTCAACCCGTCCGGCCTCCATCACGTGGCCGCGATTCAACACCACAACGCTATCCGCCATGTTCGCGACAACCCCCAAATCATGGGTCACAAAGATCACGGCCATACCGGTTTCTTTCTGCAATTCCTTGATCAGCCCCAACACTTGGGCTTGGGTTGTGACGTCCAGCGCCGTCGTCGGCTCATCAGCGATCAGCAGGTCAGGTTTGGCCACTGTGGCCATCGCGATCATCGCTCGTTGGCGCATTCCACCAGACATTTCAAAAGGATAAGAACGAAACACGCGTTCGGGGTGTTGAAACCCAACCCGCTCAAATTGCTTCAAAACCAGCGACTTGGCCTCGGCGCCACTCAACCCGCGATGCAGTTTCAACACCTCGGATACCTGATCGCCGATCCGGTGCAGCGGCGACAGCGATTGCATCGGTTCTTGAAAAACCATTGAAATTTGGTTGCCCCGAACGTCACGCATTTGCCGCCGGCTAATCGTGTTCAAATCAATTGGGCCCGCCTCGCGGCTGCTCAAGGTGATGCTGTTTGAATGGTATTTCGCCATCTTGGGAAATATCCGCAAGATCGCACGGCAACACAGCGTTTTGCCCGATCCGGACTCGCCCACCAACGCCAAAGTTTCGCCCGCTTTCACCGCAAAACTAACGTCATCAACGACGGGGGCGTCGGATTTGAAGCTAATTGTCAGATTTTTTACTTCCAGCAGGGCGGTCATTCAGGTTTCCTGTAGTTTTGCAGAACGACGCACACTGCATTTGTCCCGAAATGAGTATCACTTGGCTTTGATCTCTGTGTCAAATCCCATTTTCCCTCACAGCCTCGTTATTATCCCAAGCGGAGCAGCCTATGGTTTATTCTGCGTGGCGTATCATATAGGCATTATCAGAATTGATAGGATCAACAAAATGAGCAGACTGGATATTTTCATTGCCCGCATGACGTCGCAGCGCGCCTGTATTGATTTTGCCGTGCAAGAAACGGCAGGTATGACAGGACCGGTGTTCGAACTGGGGCTGGGAAACGGGCGCACATATCACCACCTTTGCGAGATCGTGACGGGCCGCGATATTTTTGTGTTTGAGCGGGCGGTTGAGTCAAACCCCGCCTCTACCCCACCAGAGGAACGTACGATGTTGGGCGATGTGTTCGACACCCTGCCAAAGGCGTTGGAGCGTTTCGGAGCAACTGCCAGCTTTATCCACGCGGATCTGGGTGGGCATAATCTGCAAAAGAACGATGAATTCGCGCGCAAGATTTCACCCTATGTCGAGCCGCTGCTGGCGGCTGGCGGGTTGATGGTGGCGAGCGACCGGATGTATTTCGACGCCATGCAAGAGATCGAAATTCCGGCAGGTGCCGTTTCAGGCCGCTGCTTTATTTACCGTAAATAGGACGGGACATATGGTTCAATTGGCGATCATCAGGCATGGGCACACCCCGTGGAACCGTGCGGGCCGCATTCAGGGGCGCACCGATATTGCGTTGGAGGAAACGGCGGCTGCAGAGCTGGGGCGTTTTCAGCTGCCGGAGGAATGGGCGAATGCCGATGTGACCGCCAGCCCGTTGCAGCGCGCGGTCCAAACGGCGCGGATCATCAGTGACCGCGAACCGTCGACCGACGTTGCCCTGACCGAAATGGATTGGGGCAAATGGGAAGGTCTGCATGGGCTGGATTTGAAGGCGGACCCGACATCTGGATTTCGTGATATTGAGGATTGGGGCTGGGATTGGCATCCGCCGGAGGGGGAAAGCCCTGCCGACATGTGGGCGCGGTTAGAGCCTTGGGTTATGGGATTGAAAACAGACACTGTTGCGGTTTGTCACATCGGAATTATGCGCGCCCTTTTGGCCAAAGCGCATGGCTGGAACTTTCGCGGTCCCGCACCGTTTCGGATCAAGCGCAACTGGTTATTTTTGATCGACGTTGAGGACGGGCTGACGGTGGGCGCGCCCGAACGCGTCAAATTGCAAGAGCGCGCCTAGATGCGGGTGCTGATTGCAGTGACCCATTTACTGGGCGCGGGGCATCTGAGCCGCGCGTTGACATTGGCGCGTAGCTTTGACGCGGCGGGACATGCGGTGACAGTGGTCTCCGGCGGCATGCCGGTGGCGCAATTTGAAAGTGCCGGTATTAACCTGTGGCAACTGCCAGCCCTGCGTTCAGACGGGGTGAATTTCACGCGTCTTTTGGGCGTGAACGGCGCGGTTGCCAACGCTGAGTATCTGGCAACGCGGCAACAAGAAATGGTGCGGGCTGTGACGCAAATACAGCCAGATATTGTGATCACCGAACTGTTCCCCTTTGGCCGCCGCGTGTTGCGCGACGAGTTCATGGGCCTGTTGCATGCGGCGCGCACGGCTGTTTCAAAACCCGTTATTTTGGCCTCGATCCGCGATATTCTGGCACCACCGTCAAAACCGGAAAAAGCCCTTGCCAGCGCACAAACTGTCGACGAATTTTACGACGGTGTGCTGGTGCATTCTGATCCCGTCAGCACGCCGCTGGAACTAAGTTGGCCGGTAACGGGCGCCTTGGCCAGCAAACTGCGCTATACCGGATATGTCGCGCCGGCGCCTGCCGGTCCGCACCCTGACAAGGCGGGTTTGGGTGAGGTATTGGTCAGCGCAGGCGGTGGTTCTGTGGGGCAGGATTTGTTCAAAACCGCGGTGGCGGCTGCAGCATTGTCCAGCCGGTTGAAATGGCGCATTTTGGTTGGCGGGGCTGAACCTGCCGCGCAGATAGCGCAGTTGCAAGCACAGGCCAAAAGCACCGCCGTGGTGGTTGAGGCCGCGCGCCCTGACTTTCGGCAAATGCTGCATCACGCTGCCGTTTCTGTCAACATGTGCGGTTACAACACTGCGCTTGATTTGATGCAGGCTGGCACGAAATCTTTGTTCATTCCCTTTGACGAGGGCGGCGAGGTCGAGCAAACCCTGCGCGCTCAAAGCCTAAGCCACATGCGCGGCATGCGGATGTGCGTGGCGGCTGAGTTGACGCCGGAACGCCTGTTCCAAGAGGTCACAGAATTGGCGAATTCACCGCTTGGGCAGCCAGCCGAAATTCATTTTGACGGGGCGGCCGAGTCTGTGCGCATTGCAACTCAAATGCGGGAGTCACCGAGATGAGAATCGATTGGTCATCGGTGACAAATGAATTGGCGTTGTGGCATTCAGCAGGCCTGACTTTACCGCTGTGGTGGCGCGACGACGATGCCATTTCGGCAACGCCGGATCTGGAGCAACTGATTGCCCTGTCAAAAGCTGTGAACGTGCCTGTGCATCTGGCCGTGATCCCTCAAATGGCCGACGCGGGGTTGGCGGCGCGGGTGGCGGATTGTGAAAACCTGATCCCCGTTGTGCACGGCTGGGCGCATGAAAATCATGCGCCCAAGCCTGACAAAAAGGCGGAGTTTGGCGCGACGCGCGGTGATGTTACCCGTGAAATCGAAACTGGCATGACGCGATTGAAAACCCTGTTCGCAGGTCGGCTAAAGCCGATGTTTGTGCCGCCGTGGAACAGGATTGCACCACAGCATTATTCGGCCTTGATCAAGGCCGGATTCAGCACGCTTTCGACCTTCACGCCGCGCACCGGACAGGATGCAGCAGCGTGTCTGGAACAGATCAATACCCATCTGGATCCGATTGCTTGGCGTCAGGGCAAAACTTTGGTCGCTCCTGATCAATTAGTCGCGCAGCTCTCGCAGTTGTTGGCGGATCGCCGAATGGGCGTGACCGACAATAGCGAGCCACTCGGCCTGTTGACACATCATCTGGTTCACACGCCCGAGGTCTGGGAGTTCAGTCGTCAAGCCTTGCTAACCTTGCAATCTGGCCCCGTGACGATCTACAAATAGCGCCGATAGGAAAGATCAGAAATGAGCAGATTAGACAGTATTATGCGCCGCCTTGCGGCCCAACGTGACGGGCTGGAATGGGCTAATGAGCGCACCAAACACTTATCCGGCGACGCGCTGGATATGGGGCTGGGAAATGGGCGCACTTATGACCACATGCGCGAAAATCTGGTTCGCCGCATCTGGGTGATCGACCGTGTACTGCAATGCCACGAATCCTGCATCCCACCCAAGGCTGATTTCCTCGAAGGCGAAGCCGAAGCCATGCTGGACAAAATGGCCGCTAATGGAAGCCAGATTGTATTGGCGCATTACGATTTCGGCTTTGGCGTTAAGGACAAAGATGTGGCCGAGGCCTTGCGCCTTAGCCCCGCCATCGCCCGCATCATGGCCCCGGGTGGCATCATTGTTTCTGGGCAGCCACTGGGTGGGTTCACCGAAGTCGTCGGCCCTGCTAGCGTTGCCAAGGACCGCTACCACTTCTACGCCTGTTAATACGGGTTGATCTGGTCCCGCATGTCGTTTTTGTCTCGTATCTGTCGGGGCGTGTTTGACGTGGTTGGCCGAAATCCGGCACAACAGAGCTAGCAAATACATCACGGGAGTCGTCATCATGAAAACGCATGTTAAAGCATTGGTTGTCGGGGGCGGCGCGGTTGGCACGTCGATCGCCTATCATCTGGCCAAAGCCGGTTGGGATGACGTCGTTTTGTTGGAGCGCGACGAGCTGACCTCGGGATCAACGTGGCATGCGGCTGGGTTGCTGCCGCTATTTAACATGTCATTCGCGACCACCCACATCCACAAATATTCTGTCGATTTTTATAAATCGCTTGAGGAAGAGACAGGACTGAACGCAGGCTTTGCCGTGGTTGGTAATCTGCGGATGGCCCAGACCGATGCGCGGATGGACGAATATATGCTTTATGCGTCGACCGCCGAAACCTGCGACGTGCCATTTGAATGGCTGACACCTGAGCAGATTAAGGAACGTTGGCCCTTGATCCGCACGGAAGACTTGAAAGGTGCGCTATATCACAACACCGATGGTTACATTAACCCCGCTGACGTGACGATGGCGATGGCCAAAGGCGCGCGGCAACGCGGTGTAGAAATCGTGCGTAAAATGCAGGTCGATAGCTATCATTGGAATGGCGATGCTTGGGAAGTGACCTGCACCAAGATGATTGAGAAGGGCGGCAATTTGGTGCCCTCCGAAGAACAGGTTGTCATCACAGCCGAGCATGTTGTCACGGCAACTGGCAACCACGCTCAGCGTACGGCAAAGCAACTGGGCATCAAAATGCCCGCTATTCCGGTCGAGCATCAGTTCATCGTGATGGAGCAGGATCCTGCGCTGGTTGAGTACCGCAAAGACCATGCCGAACATCCTGTTATTCGCGATGCGGATGCGCAGTCTTATGTGCGCGAGGAGCGCGGTGGCTGGATACTGGGCATCTATGAAAAAGACGCGCCCGCACGGTTTGAACACGGGGTGCCGGATGCATTTCGCGCCGATCTGTTCCCGTTGGCGCTGGGCCGGATTGAAGAACAATATATGGCGATGATCCATCGCATCCCGTCCTGTGAAGAAAGCGGCCTAAAGGACGATTTCAACGGACCGATTTGCTACACACCTGACGGCAACCCGCTGGTTGGACCGGCCCCTGGGTTGCGCAACATGTGGCTGGCCGAAGGGTTCTCGTTTGGCATCACGGCGGCGGGTGGCACAGGATACTATCTGGCCCAGATGATGGTCGAGGGTGAGGCCGAGATCGACATGGCGTCGCTTGACCCGAAACGGTTTGGCAGCTGGATGACCACCGAATATGGCGCGCGTAAAAACGAAGAGTGCTATGACCACGTTTACACCCTGCACCACCCTGACGAGGAGCGGCCAGAGTGCCGTCCTTTGCGTACGGCGCCGTCCTACGAGCGGATGAAATCTGCGGGCGCGCAGTTTGGCTGCGTGAATGGATGGGAACGTCCAAATTATTTTGCACCAGCCGGGTTTAGTGACCATGAAGCGCGCTCGTTCAGGCGTGGCGGCTGGTGGGAATATGCTGTGCAAGAGGCCAAGGCGATCCGCGAAGGCGTCGGGATGATTGACGCGACAGCCTTTACCAAGCACCGTGTTAAGGGACCGGGTGCGACGGCATTTTTGGATTGGTTCACCTGCAATAAACTGCCACGCGTGGGCCGTATTAACCTGACCTATGCGCTGACGGCAGCGGGCACGACGCGTACGGAATACACCATCGTGCGCGAGGGTGAGGATTCATATTACCTTGTGTCATCGGGCGCATTGACCGATTACGACGGTGATTTCCTGCGTAAAGCAGCAGCGGACAAGGCAGGCGAATTCGGCTATATCGAAATCCAGAACGTCACCACGCAATACGGGGTTTTCGCTATTGCTGGGCCAAAATCACGCGATGTTTTGAAGAAAATTATCATCGACGCTGACCCGGCAACGGCACTGACCAATAAACGGTTTCCGTGGTTGTCGGCGCAGAAGATCGAGTTGGGCATGTGTCCGGTCAACGCGATCCGTGTGGCCTATACCGGTGAGCTGGGATGGGAGCTGCATCACCCGATCGAGATGCAGAATTATCTGTTTGATCTGATCATGAAGGCAGGTGAAGAACACGGGTTGAAATTGGTTGGGGCGCGGGCGCAAAATTGGCTACGTCAGGAGAAATCTTACCGCGCCTTTGGCACCGAATTGGGCCGTGACGCGACCCCGCTCGAGGCTGATTTGCCGCGCTTTGTAAATCTGGATAAAGACTATCAGGGCAAAGCTGCGATGTTGGAGATCGGTATTCGATCTAAATGCGTGACTCTGTTGATTGACGGGCCAGAGGGCGCTGACCCATGGGGTCGCGAGGCGCTATTCGATGGTGACAAACGGGTAGGTCGTTTGACGTCTGGTGGCTATTCGGTGGCATTTGAGAAATCCATTGGCATGGGTTATGTGCCGGTTGAACTGGCCGAGGTTGGTGCTAAGCTGAAGGTTCGGATGTTCCGTGAATTGTGGGATGCCGTGGTGGTTGAGGACAGTCCCTATGACCCGACCAATGCAACTATTCGCAAGGATGGGTGAAGGGATCCAATGCCTGCGGCGCGGATATTTGGGGAACAATGATGAATGAAGAAACTGAGAACTCATTGAAGGCCATCGGGGTGCGGTTGTAAGAGGTTCAAGTCGAGATCGGTTTTGTGCTGGGTTCGGGGCTGGGGGCGAGGCAGTTGTTTGTGGCCAACGCCGCTGGCTCGTTGCGCAGCGACACTTTCCCCGGTGATTTGATGTTGATTTCGGATCGCAGCCCGTTGATTGGCGAGGCAACGGACAAACGGTTTGTAAATCTGGTTGATGCTTATGGTCCCGATATGCGAGCGCGACTGATTGAGGTGGCGCGGGGCGTTGGGGTTGACCTGAAATCCGGCGTTTACGCTTGGTATTCCGTGCCGAACTTTGAGACCCCCGCCGAAATTCATACGTTGCATATTCTGGGCGCGGATGCGGTTGGCATGTCGACCGTGCCTGAAGTCATATTGGGGCAGTTTTTGGGTCTGGAATGGGTTGCGGTTTCGGCAATCACCAACATGGGGGCGGGCATGGGCGATGAGGTGATCAGCCATGAGCACACAAAAGCCATGGCCCCGATTGGTGCGCAAAATCTGGAACAGTTGATCCGCGGTTTTCTGCGCGGGCGTGGCGAGGGCTAGCCCCCGCCAGTTTCATCAATTGTTACCGCGACTGAAATCGGCTTTGGTCACGGTGCCGTCACCGTTGCGATCCATTTGGGTGTACCAATCAACGCTGCGGGCCATGAATTCATCACGGCTGACTTGGCCGTCATTGTCCACATCGTTAAACTCCAAGGTCATAGCCTGTTCTTCTCCACCTTGGCCCTTGCCACGACCTTGACCCTTGCCTTGGCCCTGACCTTGTCCAGCGGCTTTCATCGAGGCGTGATCATTGGCGCGGGCCTCGTCAAACATGACGTAATCACTGGTGGACAAAAATCCATCGTCATCCTCGTCAAATGTGGTGAAAATATCGCCACGGCGCTCGGTGATCTCGGCCAAAGTGACTTGGCCGTCGTTATCACTGTCCCATTTTTCTAGAAAATGGCCGCCAGGATTACCCTGTTGGGCAACTGCGGCGGTGCCAAGGGCGATGGCGGCGGTCAAAAGCAGGATGTGTTTCATATCGCGGTCCTTTTCACATTTCATTTATTGAATTGATAAAGGTAATACGCAGGCCCTCGTTGTTTCCGTCGAAGTTTTTGCAAATTTTTCCGTGCTGTCAGGCAAAGCGTGCCGGGTCCAGCGCGGCGACGGTTGTTGTGTCCAGTTCGGGCACGCGGCCCAGCAATAAGTCTGCCGTCAAGCGGCTGGCGGCCGGGGCGGTTTGAAACCCGTAGCCACCTTGGCCGCCGAGCCAAAAGAATGAAGGGTCCGTCAAGTCGCGACCAATCACCAAAGCGCGGTCCGGTGCGAAGGTGCGCAAACCCGCCCACGAGGTTTCGAGCCGTGTGACAGGGCTGGTCACGGTTTCTTCGTAGCGGGCCAGCCCTTCGGCCAAGACCATGTCCTCAGCCCAGGCGTCATGCGGGTCAACAGGGTCTTCTTCCGAAGGCGAAATGATCCATTTGCCCGCGTCGGGTTTGGCGTACCAAAGATCGTTGACGCCGACCATAAAGGGCCAGGTTTTAACGTCATGCCCATCAGGCGCCGGGACGCGGGCTATGGAGCGCCGATAGGGTTGAAAGCCCAGCGGATTGATACCAGCGAGCGCAGCAATTTGGTCAACCCATGCGCCAGAGGCATTGATCAGCGTTGTGGCACTGTGGATTTGCTCACCTGCCGTGACCTGCCAAAGACCACCGGATTTGGTGATCTCCGTGACAGGGCTTTTGGTGTGGATACTGGTCCCTGCGCGCCGCGCGTCAGCGGTAAAAACCTGCAGCAAACGATCAGCGTCCAGATCATAGGCATCGGCGCGGTAAGCAGCATAGGCGCAGGTTTTCGTGTTCAGGATCGGCACATGGCTGAGAGCCTCTGTCAGGCTGATTTCTTGCAAGCCAAATGCTGTGTGCTCAGATTTGAAATCATCGCGTTGATCCGCACGTGAGACCATCATCATTCCACGATCCGAAAGCATGCCGCCGCCCGCGGTTTCATGGTGTTCTGCGCTGGCATAGTTCAGAGCACGGACCACGTCATTGCCATAGTCACGCAGGAACATTGCGGCAGAACGGCCCGAGGCGTGATAGCCAAGCGCGTCTTCAGATTCAAGCAAGGTAACGCTGGCGTGCGGGGCCAGCGCTGCAGCGGCGGAGAGGCCAGCGATGCCGCCGCCGACGATCAAAATGTCGGTGGTCATACCTCTTCGAGCCTGTCTGTTGCGGGGGCGGGTGTTGGGGAAAGGTGGCTCAATTCGGTATAAAGCTCTGCCGACAGCTGGTAGGTGAGCGCATCTAGGGAAGGCTGTAGTTGTGTCGCCGTGCGGGCGCTGATGATTGGGCTGGTGACAGCCGGATTTTGCGCCGCCCATGCCACTGCAAGCGTTGCGGGGCTGATGTGTTCGCGCTTGGCAATTGTGCTCAAATCAATTGCGGCCTGATGCATCCATGCGGGGCCATATCGGGCAGCATACATTTCGTTACTGGCGATGCGTCCCTCGTTTGCCTTGGCATATTTACCGGTCAACAGCCCGCCGCCAAGCGGGGAATAGGGGGCGACGTTGAACCCCTCGGAAGTGGCCATTGGCAGGATTTCTACTTCGACTTGGCGTTTAACGAGATTATACATCGGCTGCAGAATGCTGATACGGGTGCCGAATCTTTCGGCCACCGCTTGAGCTTTCATCACCTGCCAAGCCGAGAAATTCGACACGCCAATAACGCCGATTTTGCCAGCCTGTTGCAGGGTGGCAAGGGCTTCAAATGTGGTCTCCAGCGGGGTATCGTTGTCCCAGCGGTGCAGGTAAAAAACATCAATGAAATCCATGTCCAATCGTTTGCGGCTGGTGTCCAGCGACTGCGAGATATTGGCGGCTGTTTGGGGCAGCGAGAAATCGCATTTGGTGGCGATGATGAGTGTGTCGCGTTCGGATTTAGCGCATTGGCCGAGCAGGGTTTCTGAGGCTCCGTCGGTATAGACGTAGGCAGTGTCAAAAAAAGTGATGCCTGACGCGCGGGCGGCGTCAAACATTGCGTGGCTTTGAGCCGTATCTGCACCGCCACCAAATTGCATGGTGCCAAAGCAAAAAGAAGAGGACGGGGTGCCGTTCGGGCTGATCAATGGGTTTTTCATGTTGTGACTTTGTCATGTGTCAGCCAAAAGGAAAAGGCCCAGCCAAAGCTGGACCTTTGCATTATCTTCCCTGCCACAAGGGCAGGGCGACTGGCGCATCATTCAAATGCGCAGGCTTACCAAACGATTAGTTAGGAATGTCGCCTTCAATGCCTTCAACGTAGAAATCAAGACCAGCCAATGTGCCATCGTCAGCCACTTCGCCGTCTGCCAGCCATACTGTGCCATCTTGCTTGTTCAGTGGGCCGGTGAACGGGTGGTAACTACCAGAGGAAATGCTGTCTGAAATCGCTTGAGCCTCTGCTGCAACGTCTGCGGGAACCTTATCCGAAAACGCGCCGATGCCGACCATGCCATCCTTGATGCCAGCCCATGTGTCAGTGCTTTCCCAAGTGCCGTCCATCGCAGCGCCAACGCGGGCCACGTAGTAGGGTGCCCAGTTGTCGATGATCGAGGACAGACGTGCGTTAGGACCGAACTGAACCATGTCCGAGGCTTGCCCAAAAGCAACGATGCCTTTTTCCTCGGCTATTGTCATAGCCGCAGGAGAGTCCGTGTGCTGCATGATCACATCAACGCCTTGTTCTATCAATGCTGTCGCGGCGTCTGCTTCTTTGGCGGGATCAAACCATGTGTAGACCCAGACGATTTTGAATTCGACATCTGGGTTCACTTTTTTAGCATGGATATAGGCCGAGTTGATGCCACGGATAACCTCCGGGATCGGGAAGGACGCGATGTAGCCAACTTTGTTGGTTTTGGTGACGCGGCCGGCGATCGTGCCGATCACTGCACGGCCCTCGTAGAAACGAGCCGAGTATGTGGACACGTTTTTGTCGCGCTTATAGCCTGTGGCGTGCTCAAACTTCACATCAGGAAATTTAGCGGCAACCGTCATGGTCGGGTCCATATAGCCAAAGGATGTGGTGAAAATCAGATCGTGGCCTGACAAAGCCATTTGGGTCAACACGCGTTCAGCGTCTGCCCCCTCTGGAACGGATTCGACATAAGTGGTTTCCACCTTGTCACCGTAGGCTTCTTCAACCGCCAGACGCGCTTGGTTATGTTCATAGGACCAGCCGAAATCGCCGATCGGGCCAACGTAGACAAAGCCTACTTTGGTTGTGTCGGCCGCGAAGGCCGCCGTTGTTAGGCCAAGCGCCAATGCGGCCCCTGTTAGAATGGTTTTGATAGATGTCATGTTAGTCTCCCTGGTTTTTATCATGAGCAGAATCGGTATGCTTCTTCTTTAATGGTTTTGGTGCGGGTTGTGTTTCTAAAAGTGCAGCTGTGACAATTGCTGCAGGTACGGCCACCACGCCAAGGCCGATAAATAGAACGAAAGTGGTGAATATACGCCCGCCTGTGGTGATCGGAACAAGATCGCCATAGCCCACAGTGGTAAAAGAGGCCACTGCCCACCACAGACTGATCGGAATCGACGAGAAGGCCTCTGGCTGGGCCTCGTGTTCAAACAGGTAGATGCCGACCGCACTGACATAAAGCACCAGTGAGGCAAGGATGCCAAAGATGATCAATTCGCCACGGACCTCGCCAAAGGCGCGGGTTAAGCGGTCAAATGCGGTTGTGGTTCGAAACAGTTTGAGTAGACGCACAAGTCGGATTAACCGGATGGTGCGCACCACTTGCCATTGGGTTTGGATCAGCGAAAGGGCCGGCAGACAAGCCAGCAAATCAATGATGCCCCAAAAGCTGAACACATAGCGCAACGGCCGGGCCGAGCAGGTTAGTCGCAAGAGGTATTCGACGACGAATACAAAAAGAATGAACACCTCAAGCCAAAACAGCGCTTTGCGTAGGGTTTCGGATAGGGTGTCGACGGTTTCAACTGCAATCGCCACCGCTGACAACAGGATCAACCCGTGCAGGAACAGTGCAACCAAACGGCCGACTTGGCCGTGGCGCCCGTCCAGTATTTCGATCACATCGCGGCGTGTCACGGATGTCAGCTCCCTAATGGGTGGCGTGGAAAATGCGACCCAAGGCAGCAGGGGCATTCAGGGCAGCGCGGGATTTGCTGGACGACATGATGACCAACACAAGGATGGTGATGACATAGGGCGCCATCGAAAGATATTGCACCGGTATGCTAACCCCCGCAGCTTGCAAGTTGAACTGCAACACGGTGACGCCACCAAACAGATAAGCCCCTAACATCACACGCCAGGGTTTCCAACTGGCAAACACCACGATGGCCAGCGCGATCCAACCTGCACCTGCGGTCATGCCCTCGGTCCATTGCGGTACACGGATCAGTGACAGATATGCCCCGCCAAGCCCTGCACAAGCACCGCCAAACATGATGGCCAGAATGCGGATGCGAACGACCTTGTATCCTAACGCGTGGGCGGCATCGTGGTTTTCACCAACCGCACGCAGGATCAACCCGACGCGGCTGTATTTCAGTACGGCCCATGTGGCGGCGATCATGGCGATCGCGAAGTAAACCATCGGGTCATGGCTGAATAAAACTTGGCCAAGCACGGGCATGTCGGACAACACAGGCAAGTCCAGCCGTGGTGTCGGTGGCGGCTTTTGGCCTGCGTAACCTTGGCCGATCAATGCAGAAAGCCCTAGCCCAAACAGGGTCAAGGCAAGGCCAGAGGCCACCTGATTGGCCAACATGATTTGGGTCAGAAAAGCAAACAGCAGTGACAGAGCCGCCCCCGCAAACGCGGCCCCAACAAAGCCCACTAGCGGGCTGCCGGTTTCCACAGCTATGGCGAAACCGCAAATCGCACCGATGATCATCATGCCCTCGACGCCCAAATTCAACACGCCCGCTCTTTCGACCACCAACTCGCCAATGGCGGCCAGTAGGATGGGGGTTGCCGCGATCATCAGGGACGCGACCAATAGGACGGGGTTAATTGCAGATAGGTCCATTACGCGGCCTCCGATTTCTTAAAACGAATGCGGAAATTGGTCAGCACATCCAGCGCCAACAAGAAGAACAGCAACATGCCTTGAAACGCTTGAATGGCCGGTTTGGGCAGGCCCATCATCAACTGTGCAAGGTCGCCACCAATGTAGGTCAGCGCCATTAATAGCCCTGCCAACAAAATGCCAACCGGATGCAAGCGGCCCAAAAAGGCCACGATGATCGCGGTAAACCCGTAGCCCTGATTGAAGTCGGTGGTCAGCTGACCTGCTGGCCCCGTGACTTCAAACACACCCGCAAGACCAGCAAGCACGCCGGATGCGCCAAGGCAAAGTACGATCAAACGGTTGGGGTTCACCCCGCCAAATTTGGCAGCCCGTGGCGATTGACCTGCCAGCGTGATCTGATAGCCAAGGATATGCCGGGTCATGATGACATAGGCAAAAATCACCGCGATAAAGGCGGCGACAACCCCCCAATGCATACCACTGTTAGCGATCAATTCGGTGTTGCTGACGGAGTCATATTCTTTGAAGTTCCGTGACCCGGGAAAGCCGTGTCCCTCGGGGTTGCGCAGCAGTCCAAACGACATGGCGGACAAGATATGTTCTGCCACATAAACCAGCAACAATGACACGAGGATTTCGTTGGTGTTGAAGCGGGTGCGCAGGATGGCAGGGATCATGGCCCAGGCCCAACCGCCCGCCGCGCCCGCGACCACCATCAGTGGAAAGATGTACCAGCCAGCGGTGGGGTAAAACGCCAATCCAACGGCGCCGCCCGCGATGGCACCCATTATATATTGCCCTTCGGCCCCGATGTTCCAAATGCCCGCGCGAAACCCGAACGACAGACCAATCGCGATCAAAATCAGCGGTCCTGCTTTGACCAGCAATTGCGGGCGCGAATAGGCGGCGAATTGCTCGCTAAACAACGGGTCCCAGAATATAGTTCGGATCGCCTCAACCGGGTCTTTGCCCAATATTGCGAACAAAATTCCGCCCGCAACCATAGTGGCCAACACGGCCAAAAGAGGCGTTGCAATGGTCCATGCTTTTGACGGCACGGGGCGTTTTTCTAGCCTAAGCATTGGCCGCCTCCTGTTCTTCCATTCCGCCCAACATCAGGCCGATTTCTTCAACTGTTAGCCCCTTGGCGGGGTGGGGGCGGGTCAAATGCCCTTCGTTTAAGGCGCAGAAATTGTCGGAAACTTCCATCAGTTCATCGAGATCCTGCGAGATCACAACCACCGCGGCCCCGCTTGCGGCAAGGTCCATCAACGATTGACGGATTTGCGCAGCGGCTGAGGCATCAACACCCCATGTTGGCTGGTTTACCACCAATACACGCGGGGTTTGCAGCACCTCGCGGCCGATGACGAACTTTTGTAAGTTGCCGCCAGATAGCGCCCGCGCGGCGGTGCGTGTCCCAGGCGTGCGCACGTCAAATTCTTTGATCACCCGCTTGGCGAATGTGCGAGTGCTGGCCCAATCCACAAATCCGTTTTTCACCAAGTTCTCGCGAAAAGCAGCGGTCAGTAGGGCGTTTTCGGTCAGGCTCATGTCGGGGGCCGCGGCGTGCCCCAACCGTTCTTCGGGTGCCGCCAAAATGCCCAAGGCGCGGCGCTCGTTCGGGCCGAGTGTGCCAATGCCGTTTCCGTCAAAGGTGACGGTCGTATCTGCGCTGGGTGTTTCACCCGACATGGCTGCCAGCAGTTCGTCTTGTCCGTTGCCCGCAACCCCGCCGATGCCCAGAATTTCACCGGCGCGCACGGTCATATTTACCGACTTTAACGAGGTGCCAAATTGCGTGGCCGATGGCACAGACAGGCCTTTTAACTCCAACACTACATCGCCAAAAGCTTGCGCATCACGCAGCGGTTCATGCAGCGCGCTGCCGACCATCATTTCGGCCAGCTCGCGGGCAGATTTTTCGCGCGGATTACAGGTGTCGACCACCACACCGTGGCGCAAAACCGTGGCGCTGTCGCAGATGTCGCGGATTTCGTCCAGCTTGTGGCTGATATATAAAATCGCGGTGCCCTCGGACGACAATTGACGCAGGGTGTGGAACAATACTTCGACCTCTTGCGGCGTCAAAACCGAAGTGGGTTCATCCATGATCAGCAGTTTTGGGTCTTGCAACAGGCAGCGAATAATCTCGACCCGTTGGCGCTCGCCTGCCGACAATTCCCCAACCAGGCGCTCGGGGTCCAGCGGCAAACCATAGTCATGGCTAACCTTGGTGATGCGGGCCGACAACTCGCGGTGTTTGGGCGGGTTTTCCATACCAAGTGTGATGTTTTCTGCCACGGTCAGCGCTTCGAACAACGAGAAATGCTGAAATACCATCGCCACCCCAGCGGCCCGTGCCACGCGAGGTTCGGGTGGCGAGAATGCATTGCCCATCAAGGTCATGTTGCCGGCGTCCGGGCGTACCAAACCGTAGATCATTTTCACCAACGTGGATTTTCCAGCGCCGTTTTCGCCCAACAGCGCGTGGACTTCGCCCGCGTCTATCCCGAACGACACTTTGTCATTGGCAACAACCCCGGGGTAGGCCTTGGTCAACCCGTCGATGGTCAGTAATTTTTCCGTCATACTCCGCGCCCTTCAATAATGTCCGTTGAGGCCTGATTTTGAACACGACCCAACACTAGCGCGTGGGCAATGCCAACTGCAATCACTTGTGGTTCTTTACCAAGAGACGGATCGCCAATTGGACAAGTTATGCGCGAGATTTCAGCGCTTGCATGACCAAGATTTTTCAACCGGCTTTGAAAACGCGTCCATTTGGTTTTGGAGCCGATCAATCCGGCAAACCCGAAGGCACGATTCAGCAGTTGATGGCAAATTTCCAGATCAAAAGCATGATCCATCGTCATAATGTAGTGATGCGCATCATCGCGGGCATGTTTGACCACATCAGCCATATTGCTGGCCGTTAGCGTGGTGACATTTTGCGGCAATTGCTGCGGCAACCGTTCGGCTTTGGTGTCAATCAAGGTGAGGTCATAGTCCGTTAATGGCGCGAGGGTGCGAGCCAAAGCACGGCCAACATGGCCCGCCCCGTAAATCCAGACAGGGGTTGGCATTTGTTGGATTGATTCCGCCAGCCAGCCAGCCGTTAGGATTGGCTCAATCGCAGTGCCTTTGGCCGCATCAATACGGCGCTGCAACAGCGCCGGGATGTCAGCGCCTGCCTGTGCATCAACGGCGCGTGCAAAAACATGGTTGGCTTCAGAGGGTAGACTTTCGGCCTCGAAACGCTCCAGAACCAGCGTAACATTGCCGCCACAGCACTGGCCAAGGTTCGGACCCAACGGCTGCGTTACCTGCAGGGCGCGCGTTGGTCCTGACAGCATCGCGCGGGCTTGCAACGTTGCCTGATGCTCTAACGCGCCGCCGCCAATGGTGCCTGATTGACCGTCCTGCCAGATCAGCATGCTGGCCCCCGCATCACGCGGGGCCGAGCCCTGGGTACTGCCCACCAATACACGCACAACCCTACCCTGCGCGGACACGCATCTGGCCAATTGGGTGCGATCAAAACTCATACCTCTGCCTGCTGACGTTTCACCGCCATCAATATGCGTTCGGGCGTGGCAGGGGCGTCAAGCGACGGGTACCTGTCACCACAGGCCGCCACCGCATTTGACAGCGCCATAAGCGCCGAAATACCGTGCATAAACGGTGGCTCGCCGACGGCTTTGGAACGGTAGATCGTATCCTCGGCGTTTACGCCATCCCACAGGGCGACATTGAACACATCGGGCCGGTCCGAGCAGGCAGGGATCTTGTAAGTCGAAGGCGCATGGGTGCGTAGATTGCCCTTGTCGTCCCAAACCAACTCTTCCATCGTCAGCCATCCGGCCCCTTGTACATAGGCGCCCTCGACCTGTCCGATATCCAGATCGGGATTCAATGACGCGCCAGCGTCGTGCAAAATATCGGTACGCAGGATGCGGTTCTCGCCGGTCAGCGTGTCGATCACCACTTCAGTCACTGAGGCCCCATAAGAGAAATACAAAAACGGCCGACCGCGTCCTTTGATCCGGTCCCACTGAATTTTCGGTGTCTTGTAAAATCCGGTGGCCGATAGGCTTATCCGATTCTGGTAGGCCAACTCTGCTGCCTTGGCAAAACTGAACGATTTGCGCCCCACCATCACCATGCCGTCCGCAAAGCGAACGTCGGCAGGTTTCTTACCATGCTGGCCCGCCAAAAACGCGGCGATCCGCGCGCATAGAGTTTCGCAAGCGATCTTCACGGCCATGCCGTTCAAATCAGTGCCCGAAGAGGCCGCGGTGGCCGAGGTATTGGGCACTTTGGCTGTGTCAGTGGCGGTGATCTTGATCATTTCAAGCGGCACCCCGAATTCGGTCGCCGCCACCTGCGCCACCTTTTGGAACAACCCTTGTCCCATTTCGGTGCCACCGTGGTTCACATGGATCGAGCCATCCTGATAAATATGCACCAAAGCCCCGGCTTGGTTCAAATGTGTCAGGGTAAAGCTGATGCCGAATTTCACAGGCGTCAGCGCGATGCCCTTTTTCAAAATCGGATTGACTGCATTCCACGCTGCAATCGACGCAACTCGAGCTTGGTAGTCAGAACGCTCAACCAGCTCGTCAACCAACTCATGCAAAATGAAATCCTCAACATCCTGCCCAAAGGGGGTGCTTTGAACTTCGGCCTGTTTGTTTTTGCCGGAAATACTTTTAACAGAGTTGTAAAAGTTCTTTTGGCGCACCATCAGCGGATCGAGGCCCAGCGCGCCCGCGATGTGGTCCAATACCCGTTCAATGCCCAACATACCTTGCGGCCCACCAAAGCCACGATAGGCGGTGGCAGATTGGGTGTTGGTGCGCAAACGATGGCTGGTAATTTGAATGTCGGGCAGATGATAGGCGTTGTCGGCGTGCAACATGGCGCGATCGGCCACTGGCAGGCTTAAATCCTGTGACCAACCGCAGCGGGCGTATTGGGTGAAATTGATGCCGTTGATTTTCCCGCTGTCATCGTAGCCGACAGTGTATTCTATCCGGAAATCATGCCGTTTGCCGGTGATCACCATATCATCGTCACGGTCATAGCGCATTTTGCAGGGGCAGCCCATTTGGGCCGCAACCACGGCACAGGCCACGGCCAGCGCGTTGCCTTGGCTTTCCTTGCCACCAAACCCACCACCCATGCGGCGGGTTTCTGCCCGTACAGCATGCATCGGCAGGCCCAAGGCATGCGACACTTTATGTTGAATCTCGGTTGGGTGTTGAGTGCTGGAATGCACCAGCATATCGCCACCTTCCTGGGGGACGACCAACGCGGCTTGCCCTTCCAGATAAAAGTGTTCCTGCCCGCCCATTTCCAGAGCGCCCGAAAGGGTGTTTTGGGCCGCGTTCAACGCCCCCGCCGCGTCACCTTTGGCCCAAACCACAGGCCCGCCTTCAAACCGGCTGTTAGCTGCCAGCGCGGCGTCGACTGTCAACAGGGCGGGTTTTTCGGCATAGTCAATCTTGCCCAACCGTGCAGCTTTACGCGCCGCAAGATGGCTGGTTGCCACCACTAGGAATATGGCTTGGCCGACGTAATGCACGGTGCCTGTGGCCAGCAGCGGCTCATCATGAGCTGCAGGGGACACATCGCAATCATGTTCCAGATCGCCTGCTGTTAGGACCGATACCACACCTTCGGCGGCACGTACCGCGTCCAGATTGATCGAGGTAATATCGCCATGCGCAATGCGAGACAGGCCAAATGCCAGATGCAGACAATTGGCCGGTGTAGGGATGTCGTCGATATACCGTGCTTGCCCGTTTACATGCAGCGGGGCGGCGTCGTGCGGGTGGGATTTGCCAACGCTCATGCGCTCACCTCCAGCACGTTCGTCGCTGTGCCTTGGCTCTCGTGATAATAGCGCGTCAACATGTTTTGTGCGGCCTCCAGCCGGTAAGCGGCTGAAGCGCGCATGTCTGACATTGGCGTGTAGTCTTTGGCAAACGCGGCACGTGCTGTGGTGATTGTCGTCTCGCTCCACGGCTGGCCGACCAGCGCCTTTTCCACATGGTTTGCACGATGCGGCGTACCCGCCATGCCGCCAAAGGCAATCCGTACCTTGGTGATTTTACCAGCTTCAACGCTGATGTAAAAACAGCCACAAACAGCGGAAATATCTTGATCAAATCGTTTGGACAGCTTGTAGCACTTCAGATCATCCGTTTGGCGTGCGATGCTGATCGCCTCAACAAATTCGCCTTTGCGCCGGTCCTGTTTGCCATATTCAACAAAGAAATCCTCAAGCGGTATTTCACGGCGCTCGTCTCCACGGCGTAGATGTAAGACTGCCCCCAGCGCGATCAGTGCAGGCGGGCCATCGCCAATAGGCGAGCCATTGGCAATGTTGCCGCCAATGGTCGCCGCATTGCGGATCTGTACCGAAGAATAGCGCCGCAGCATTGCGGCGAAGGATGGATGATGCGCCGTCATCAAGGTTTCCAGATCGGTAATGCTAACACCCGCCCCAATGCGGATATGGCTATCGCTGACGTCAACCTGTTTCAAATCTTCAATACCGTTCAGAAACGCCAGTTTTGGCAAATCCTGCAGGCGTTTTGTCACCCACAGTCCAACATCCGTCGCTCCACCAATCAGCGTGGCATCTGGGTTGGCCGCATACCATTTGGCCAAGCCATCCGACGTGGCTGGCATGTAGGGTTCGGGCGTTTTTGCCAGCCCGTCCAACGCCGTCAAATCCTCAACCATCCACGCCGGTACAGGCGCATCTTTGGCCGCTTCGGCGGCGCGAATGATCGGTGCATAGCCTGTGCAGCGACACAGGTTCCCCGCCAATTGCTCATCAAAATTCTCGGCCCCGTTCGTGTGCGCGACCGCCAGCGAGACCACGATCCCCGGTGTGCAAAAGCCACATTGCGAACCGTGATGCTTGACCATCGCCTCTTGCACAGGATGCGGCGTGCGATCGGGTGCGCTGATGCCCTCAACTGTGCGCACGGCTTTGCCATGCAATTGCGGCAACAACAGGATACATGCATTTAGAGAACGCGAACCGTCCGCATCGGTAACCATCACCGTGCAGGCGCCGCAATCGCCCTCGTTGCAGCCTTCTTTTGTGCCAGTAAGATGTTTAGTCTCGCGCAGCCAATCCAGCAATGTGCGGGTTAAGGGCTGGCCTGTGACGCGCATAGCTTCTCCGTTTAAGAGAAATACGATGTCAGACATTATTATTTCCGTGCCGCGTTCTTTTCCACTGATCATATCACAAGCCCGCCCGATGCGACGTAAAGCGAGGGTGCGACAGTTTGACCGACACTCAGCAAAGCCGATGCCCGCCCCCAAAGCAACGTATTTATTTCAGAGTCACATAATGTATAGTATGCAAAAGTATACCATACACTGTAACTCATTGACAAGGAGCAATTTATCATGAGCATCCGTGCATTGCACCATGTCCAACTCGCGATACCCAAGGGGCAAGAGGCGACAGCCATTGCCTTTTACCAAGGGTTGCTTGGGCTCGCCGAGGTCCCCAAGCCCCCGATTCTGGCCGCCCGCGGAGGGGTATGGTTCGAACGCGGACAGTTGCAGGTGCATCTGGGTGTGGAGGCGCAGTTTCGGCCCGCAAAAAAGGCCCACCCAGCGTTTGAGGTGTGCGGTGTTGTGGCGATGTTGGATCGCTTGGAGGTGGCAGGCGTTCCCGTGACGCGTGACCCAAACTTGCCTGGGTTTACCCGCGGTTACATTGAAGACCCGTTTGGCAATCGGATCGAGCTACTAGAACCAAAAGAGCGAGGGCATAGCGAAGAAAGCTGAAAGGCTTGATGAGCGGCCTTTCCAAGCAAGCCCACATCGGGTTAGTTTCGCCGAATGTCTGATCCCCGATTCATCCATCTTCGCGTCCACAGCCAATACTCTTTGTTAGAGGGCGCTGTGCCCGTCAAAAAGCTGACCGGCCTGTGCGAAAAGCACAAAATGCCGGCTGTTGCGCTGACCGACACCAACAACATGTTTGCCGCCCTTGAATTTTCGGTCACAGCACTGGGGGCAGGGGTGCAGCCGATTGTCGGCTGCCAAGTGGATTTCGCATATGATCCGGCCCAAGTTGGCGAAAAACCACGCGCACCGGCGGGGATCGTTTTGCTTGCTCAAAACGAGCAGGGCTATCTGAATCTGATGAAGTTGAACTCCTGCCTTTATCTGAACTCTGATGGTCAATTGCCGCAGGTCACAGCAGAAGATCTGGCGCAGCACTCTATAGGGCTGATTTGTTTGACAGGCGGGCCAGAAGGGCCGTTCGGCAGGCTGATGATGACCGCGCAACGCCCCAAAGCCCAAGACCTGATGACGCGGTTGGCCGCGATTTATCCTGATCGTCTGTACGTCGAATTACAACGTCACCCGGGCGAAGGTGGTCAATGCACGGACGCCGAACGTGCCTCGGAACGGGCCTTGATCGAAATGGCTTATGCCATGGATTTGCCGCTGGTTGCGACCAATGACGTCTATTTCCCAAAAACCGAAATGTACGAGGCCCATGACGCCCTTTTGTGCATTGCCGACGGGGCCTATGTAGACCAACAAGAAGCGCGACGTCACCTGACACCGCAGCATTATTTCAAATCGCCGCAGGAAATGGTCACGCTGTTCGCAGACCTGCCCGAAGCCGTCGCCAACACTGTCGAAATCGCCAAACGCTGTGCCTTCGCCACCTATCGCCGCGACCCGATCCTGCCCAAATTCGCCGATGACGAGGTGGTCGAACTGCGCCGCCAGGCCGAAGAAGGTCTCAAAGAACGCCTTGCTGTGATCCCACATTCGGCCGAAGTCAAAGACTACGAAGACCGCCTGAATTTCGAGCTTGGCATCATCGAGGGCATGGGCTTCCCCGGCTATTTCCTGATTGTTGCTGATTTCATCAAATACGCCATCGACCAAAATATCCCAGTCGGACCGGGCCGTGGTTCGGGTGCGGGCTCGCTTGTGGCCTATGCGCTAAAAATCACTGACCTTGATCCGCTGCGCTATAACCTGTTGTTCGAGCGGTTCTTGAACCCCGAACGGGTTTCGATGCCAGATTTCGACATCGACTTTTGCATGGACCGCCGCGAAGAGGTGATCCGATATGTCCAAGATAAATATGGCCGCGACAAGGTAGGACAAATCATCACGTTCGGGGCGCTGCTGTCCAAGGCCGCCGTGCGCGACATCGGTCGCGTTTTGCAGATGCCTTATGGTCAGGTCGATCGTCTTAGCAAGCTGATCCCCGTTGAAGGCGTTAAACCTGTTTCCATTGAAAAGGCGCTGGCGGACGAGCCACGTCTGCGCGAAGAGGCCCAAGCCGAAGAAGTGGTTGCACGGTTGTTGAACTATGGTCAACAAGTCGAAGGCCTGTTGCGCAATGCCTCGACCCACGCCGCAGGTGTGGTGATCGGTGACCGTCCGATTGATGAGCTGGTGCCGCTGTACCAAGACCCGCGTTCCGATATGCCCGCGACCCAGTTCAACATGAAATGGGTTGAGCAAGCCGGACTGGTGAAGTTTGACTTCTTGGGTCTGAAAACCCTGACCGTCATTCAAAACGCATTGGACCTGTTAAAACTGCGTGGCGTGGACATCGACATCGGCCAAATCCCGTTGGATGACGAAGCGACCTACAAGCTCTATGCCAGTGCAAAAACGGTCGCCGTGTTTCAGGTGGAATCCAGCGGTATGATGGACGCGCTAAAGCGCATGAAACCTACCTGTATTGAGGACATCGTGGCACTGGTGGCCCTCTATCGCCCCGGCCCAATGGAGAACATTCCAACCTATTGCGAGGTCAAGAACGGCCAAAAAGAACGCGAGCCTGTTCACCCGCTGATCGACCATCTGCTAGAAGAAACCCAAGGCATCATTGTTTATCAAGAACAAGTGATGCAGATCGCGCAGGTCATGGCGGGTTACTCGCTGGGCGGGGCGGATTTGCTGCGCCGTGCGATGGGTAAAAAGATCGCCGAGGAAATGGCCAAGGAGCGGCCAAAATTCGAAAAAGGCGCGATGGAAAATGGCGTCGATAAGAAAAAAGCCAGTGAGGTTTTTGACCTTCTTGAGAAATTCGCCAACTACGGGTTCAACAAATCCCACGCTGCGGCCTATGCGGTGGTTTCCTATCAAACCGGCTATCTAAAGGCGAACTACCCCGTCGAATTCATGGCCGGTGTGATGAATTGTGATCTGCATCTGACGGATAAGTTGGGGGTTTATAAGGAAGAAATCACCAAGGGGCTGGGCCTTGAAATTGTGCTGCCCTGTGTCAATGCCTCCGGCGCGATGTTCAGTGTGGCGGATGGCAAAGTGGTCTACGGATTGGGCGGTTTGAAAAACGTCGGGGTTGATGCGATGGGTTTGATTGTCGAGGCCCGCGCCGATTCCCCCTTCGCCACGCTCTACGATTTCGCCCGCCGCGTTGATATGAAGCGTGTCGGCAAGCGGCCGTTGGAAATGCTGGCCCGCGCCGGGGCTTTTGATGTGCTGGATCGCAACCGTGCGCGGGTGTTCAACAGCCTTGAAGGGTTGGTCGCCTATTCGGCTGCCGTGCATGATCAACGCAATTCAAATCAAGTGTCACTGTTTGGCGAGGCGGGTGATGATTTGCCCGAACCACGCCTGAGCGGAGTCGAGGATTGGTTGCCCAACGAACGTTTGACCGAAGAGCACAAAGCGGTTGGGTTCTACCTATCTGGCCACCCGTTGGACGATTACATGGCGCCGCTCAAACGCAAGGGCGTGATGACGCTGAGTGAGATTGAGCGCAAAGCCGAGATGAGTGGTTGTGTGGAGAAAATGGCTGGGGCCGTTGCCAGCAAACAGGAACGTAAATCTGCGCGGGGCAACCGTTTTGCCTTTGTGCAACTGTCGGATCCAACAGGGCTGTACGAGGTCACCGTATTTTCCGACACTCTAGAGGCAGCAAAGGATTTGTTAGAGCCGGGGAACAGCGTAGTGCTGACCGTCGAGGCCACGATGGAGGGCGAACAGCTCAAACTTCTTGCCCGAGGAGTGCAGCCCGTGGATGGTGTTGCCGCCGAAGCGGGGTCAATGGGCTTGAAGGTGTTTATTGAACATGAAGGCGCGCTAAAATCCGTGGCCAGCGTGCTGGATCGCGCCGTCAAAGACGCAAACTCGCGCACTGGCGGACCGGTGGTTTTCTGCCTAACTGACGCGGCGCTGCCAGGAGAGGTTGAGATTTCCTTGGCAAAAGACTATCCGGTAAACCCGCAGATCAAGGGGGCGATCAAGAGCCTTGGCGGGGTTATTACGGTAGAGGAATGCTGAGTATGCGGTTGGCTATGTTTGGGCTATTGGGGATGTTGCTAACGGGGTGTTTGGGCGCGCCTGAACCGACACCGGCACAGACACCGGCGGGCGACGTGATCGTGGCCGAAAGCGCGGTTAATAACATCGTGGCTGATCCGGATGTTGAGACGCCCGAACCCGCTTCGGAAGAATCGCAAATTGCCGAAAACATCCCCGACTCGCCATCCGTCGCGGTCACGCCTGAAAAACCACGCCGTGGCTTGGCCAAGCTTTTTGGCAGACGTAAACCTCGCGTGAGTGATGCGGCCCCGATAGAGGTTGAAGAAGCGGCAGTCACAACTGACGACATCGCAAGCGGCTCTGCGGAAGAGACCGAAGCCGATGAAGAAAAGGCTGCCACCGCACCGGAACCCGAAGCGCGGCGCCCCCGCAAAGGACTGTTTGGCCCGCGCCGCACCAAAGCCAGTCAATTTCCCCAAACTGATCCAGACGTTATGTTGCCGTTTGGTCAAATCGGATCGGCCTGCGGGGTCCGTGGCAAGGCTCTTGGCAAAGAAGTTGATAGCATTGGCAGACGTGGCAAAGGCTACAAGTTGTACGACACCAAACCCACTCAAACCGGCCCGCGCACCCATTTCCTAACGGGGTTTAAAGACGGCTGCCCCCGTCAATTTACAGCCTCTCTGGCGCTGTTGGAATCACCTGTGTTGCACGAACAATTGCTCTCGGCTGTGGGTGACAAAGCCCAACACTCAACCAGCGCAGACATCGCATTCCAAAAGATACGTGCGCAGGTCTGCCGCATCGGACGTGGCAAGGCCTGCCCGGAGAAGCACGTCGAAAAAATGGAACAGTCGATGACGTTTGTGACGACCTACGAACGGTTTGGCGGGGCAGCCCGGTGGACCAAAATCCTACTACACAATGGCAAGGTCGAGGCAAATTCGCTGCAAGAATAACACCTTCTACCAATGCGGCGGGCGTTGGTCTCCCAATGTCACACCACCGCTGGCATCTTCCTCGCGAGTGGCTTCGCGTTCCATCAACATCCGCACCCGATTGGTCAGTATCGCCAATTCACCTTCTTGACGCGCGATGATATCGGACAGATCGTCAACCACACGGGTTAGATGCGCAACTTGCTCTTCAATGGGGTTGATTTTATCATGGCTCATGTGAAAGGTCTTACAGCCCAATCAGGGGTGAAAACAAGGCCTGATTGATCAAGATCAACGACCACCTGTTGGCGGTTTGCAAAGGTGCAAGTCATCAAAAATGCAATGAAAGGCTGGTATGAAATGACCGCGATGAAATTGTTCAAAACCTGTGCGGCAATCGCTATGGGTGTCACGTTGGCGGCCCCCGTTCTATGGGCTTATTCCGGCGAAAACTATGTGGTGTGCAACCTTGATCCAAATGGCGACAACTTTTTGGCGCTGCGCACATGCGGGTCCAGTAAATGCACCATGACACACAAGTTGCCACCAGACACCTTCTTGTTGACAATGAACCCCGAAGCCCAGAACCATTGGCGCGAAGTGATCGTGCTAAAGGGCCTTCAGGATGAAAGCTATTCTGGTCCTGCTGGATGGGTTTATGATAAATATATCTGCGAAGTTCGTTTTTAATGTTGCGGCCGCAATGCTGGCTCTGACACCCATTTCTGCTGCCGCTCACTCGGGTGAAACCTATGTGCTGTGCAAATTGAATGCGGAGGGGTTCGCGCCCCTGCGCAGCTGCGCCTCGTCCCATTGCGACGTCTTGATGCAGATGCCCATGAACACAACTATGCAAGCAAACGCACCCTATTCCGGCAACCCGTGGCGCGAGGTCGAGGTGCTGGGCGGGGCCTATATGTTGCCAATTGGCCCAGATGGCTGGGTCAACGGCAAATATCTCTGCGAAATCGCTGACTAACCCACGCCCGCCTTGCCCCCAAACGCCCCTTTGGGTAAACGCTGGGGCGTAAGCTATTCCAAAGGGAACCCCCATGGCCAAAGTGAAAAAACAGCCCCGCCCAAAGGCATTGCCGCCCAAAGGCTTTCGCGACTATTTCGGCGAAGACGTGCGTGCGCGCAAATCCATGCTGGATGCGATTGCGGCTGTCTATCATCAATACGGGTTCGAGGCGCTGGAATCAGCAGCCGTCGAAACCGTCGAGGCGCTGGGCAAATTCCTCCCCGACGTGGACCGCCCCAACGAGGGTGTTTTCGCGTGGCAAGAAGATGACGGCAAAGAGGGCGGCGACTGGCTGGCCCTGCGCTATGATCTGACGGCCCCCTTGGCGCGGGTTTTCGCCCAGCACCGCAATGATTTGCCAACACCGTATCGCCGCTTTGCGATGGGGCCTGTTTGGCGCAATGAAAAACCCGGCCCCGGACGGTTTCGCCAGTTCTATCAATGCGACGCGGATACGGTTGGATCGGCCAGCATGGCCGCTGACGCCGAGATTTGCGCGATGCTGGCGGACACGCTGGAAACCGTCGGCATCCCGCGCGGAGACTATATCATTCGGGTGAACAACCGTAAGGTATTGAACGGCGTGCTCGAGGTCATGGGGTTGGATGCTGGCGAAGCCCGTGACGCCGTTTTGCGCACCATCGACAAGTTTGACAAAGTCGGTGAGGCGGGCGTGCGCGAGCTTTTGGGCAAAGGGCGTTTGGATGCATCCGGCGCCTACATTGACGGCGTTGGTCTGACGGGTGATCAGGCCGAACCCGTGTTGGCATTTCTAACCTCAAAAGCTGCCGGCACCGCCGCAACCCTTGCCAATCTACGGGCCGCCGTTGGCGAAAGCCCCGTTGGGCTTGAAGGGGTCACTGAACTGCAAACCATCGCGGATCTTCTGAGCGCCCAAGGTTACGGACCAGATCAAATCGAGATCGACCCCTCTGTCGTGCGCGGCCTCGGCTACTACACCGGACCCGTTTACGAGGCCGAATTGACCTTCGAAATCTTGGACGAAAAAGGCCGTAAACGGCAGTTTGGCTCCGTCGCAGGTGGCGGACGTTATGACGATCTGGTCAAACGCTTCACCGGACAAGAAGTCCCTGCTACGGGTGTCTCCATCGGTGTTGATCGCCTATTGGCTGCGCTCGAGGCCAAGGGCCGTGGCGCGAGTAAATCCGCTGGCCCCGTCGTTGTGACCGTGATGGACCGCGACCGGATGGCGGACTACCAGATTATGGTCGCTGAACTGCGCCAGGCGGGCATTCGCGCCGAGGTTTACTTGGGCAATCCGAAAAACTTTGGCAACCAGTTGAAATACGCCGACAAACGCGCGTCACCTGTCGCCGTGATCGAGGGTGGCAATGAGCATGAAAACGGTGTTGTGCAGATCAAAGACCTGATCCTTGGCGCGAAAATCGCCGAGAATGCCACGCTTGAGGAATGGAAATCCTTGCCCTCGCAATACGAAGTGCCACGCAGCGAGTTGGTCTCCAAAGTGCGCGAAATCATTGCCCTACACGAGGCCGGCTAATGACACCCAAAGCTGAAATGCGGCGCCTGCTGGCCTTCTTTGAGGCCAACGGCGCGCAGGTGGTCGAAGCCGACATCCTGCAATCCGCTGAAGTCCTGTTGGACCTCTACGGCGAGGACATCCGCGCCCGCGCCTATGTCACGTCGGACGCGCTACGTGGCGAGCAAATGCTGCGCCCTGATTTCACCGTGCCCGTGGTGCAGATGCACATGGAACACGGCGCCGAACCCGCGCGCTATACTTACGCAGGCGAAGTATTTCGCCGGCAAGAAGAAGACATCAACCGCCCCAGCGAGTTCATGCAGGTCGGTTATGAGGTGTTTGAGCGCGAGAACCCAGCCGCCGCCGATGCCGAAGTTTTCGCGTTGTTCAAAGAGGCGCTCGCGCCCTTGGGTCTACGGGCCGCAACCGGTGATATGGGCATCTTGATGGCCGCCGTGCGCGGGCTGTCCACAACCGAACGACGCAAGGCCGCGCTGCTGCGCCACATCTGGCGACCACGCAGGTTCCGCGCCTTGCTGGACCGCTTTGGCGGTAAGGTCGAAGTGCCTGCTTCAAGGCTGGCCTTGCTGGCCGCAACGGACGCTATGGCACTAGCGGGGCCAGTCATGGGTTTGCGCTCGGAGGCCGAAATCAATGCCCGCATCGAGGCGCTCAAGGACGATGCCGTCGCCGCCCCAATTTCTGACGGGGAAGCTGCCATTTTGGACGATATCCTGAACCTGCGGGAAAAAGCCCCGATGGTGCTGGAACGCCTGCGCGACATTGCTGTGGATCTACCCGCGATCATATCAGCCGTTGAGGCAATGGATGCGCGGCTAACAGCAATGTCAGCCCGCGGTGTCGACGTCGATGGGCTCGATTTTGAGGGTTCTTACGGGCGCACCACACTGGAATATTATGACGGCTTTGTATTCGGGTTTTACGCCGAAGCACGGCCAGACTTGCCCGCCGTGGCCTCGGGCGGTCGTTATGACGCGCTGACCAGCGTGTTGGGGCAGGGCCGTAGCATTCCGGCGGTGGGTGGCGTGATCCGCCCCGAATTGGTGCATGCCTTGGGGGATCAATCATGACCATTAAACTGGGTGTGCCGTCCAAAGGCCGCTTGATGGAAAAGACCTTTGACTGGTTTGGCAAACGTGGCGTTGGACTGCGCCGCACAGGGTCCGAGCGTGAATATGCGGCTGCCGTTGACGGGGTCGAAGGTGTCGAGCTGGTGCTGTTGTCAGCAGGTGAAATCCCACGCGAGCTGGCCGCTGGGCGCATCCATTTGGGCGTTACTGGTTCTGATCTGGTGCGCGAAAAACTGGCCGCTTGGGATTCGCGCGTTGAAGAGGTTCAATTGATGGGGTTCGGCCACGCTGATCTGATCATCGCGGTACCAAATTGCTGGGTCGATGTGGATACGCTAGACGATCTGGATGCCGCCTCGGCGGCATTTCGCAAAACCCATGGATTTCGCATGCGCATCGCCACCAAATACCACCGCTTGGTGCGCGACTTTTTGCGCGACCAGGGGGTGGCTGACTATCAATTGATCGACAGTCAGGGCGCGACCGAAGGTACGGTTAAGAACGAGACCGCCGAAGCCGTGGCCGACATCACCTCAAGCGGTGAAACCCTACGCGCCAACCATCTGAAATTGTTGTCAGATGGTTTGATACATAAATCGCAAGCTACGTTGTTCCGCTCGAAAACGGCTGCACTGTCGGACGCCGATCGTACAGCGTTGAGTGCATTGTTGGACAAACTCAACTAAGGCCAAAAAGGACCGGCTATGACGGACGAAAACACGCAAGTAGATTTCAACGAAGAGATCAATCGGCGCGAGGTTCCGGCATTGAAAGTGCACCAGATGGTGCTGGGGCAAGACGGCATGGACCTGTTCGCAGGTGGCGTGGCGGACATGGATTTCAAAGCGCCCGACGTGGTGCTGGCGGCGATGCAAAAACGGCTGGAACACGGTGTTTTCGGCTATGAGGCGATGCCGGATGGCTTGATTCCAGCGCTCTGTGATTGGCAGCGCACGCGCCATGGTTGGGAGTTGGACCCGAGCCACATCCTGCGCGCGCCAAATATTTTGAACATTCTGGCCATCGCCGCATCCCTGTTCACCGAGGCAGGCGATGGGGTGATCGTGCAACCGCCTGTGTTCTTTGATTTTTACGACATTCTTGAGGAAAACGGACGTGATTTGTTGTCGAACCCTCTGATCTTGAAAGATGGCCGCTACGAAATGGATTTCGAAGGCTTGGAGCAACTGGCCGCCAATCCAAAGGCCAAAATGATTTTTCTGTGCAACCCACACAACCCCGTTGGGCGGGTCTGGACATCGGGTGAGTTAACCCGCTTGGGCGACATCTGTGCGCGCCATGGGGTGCTGGTCGTGTCCGATGAAATCCATGGCGACATCACCTTTGAATTGCATGAGTATACCCCCTTTGCCAGCCTTGGCGCGACTTACGCACAAAACGCGATTATTGCTCTGTCGCCGGCCAAAAGTTTTAACATTGCCGCCTGTTGTGCGGCCTTTACGGTGATTGCAGATGCGCAATTGCGCAAGGCATTTCAGGTTGAGAATAGCCGTTTGACGGTGAACAAAAACAACAGTTTTGCCTCTGTCGCGATGCTGGCGGCCTACCACGAGGGGGGGGCGTGGTTGGATGATGTACTGACCTATATCAAGGGCAATATTGCCCTTGTGGCCGCCCGCCTGGAGCGTGTCGACGGAGTCGAGTTGATCGAGCCAGAAGGCACGTTTTTGGCGTGGCTGGATTTTCGCGGACTTGGGCTTTCGCCAGACGAATTGACCACCTTTTTACGTGACCAAGCCGGGTGGGCTGTGACCCGTGGTCAAGCGTTCGGGGTCGAGGGTGAGGGGTTCGCGCGACTGAATGTGGCCTGTCCGAGTGCCAAGCTAGATCTGGCGTTGTGCAATTTGGTGGCGGCTCGGCACGCCCTTAGCGAGGAAAGCCGTAAGGGTTGATGAGCGGCGCGGCTTACCGTACCCCGATATCGGCCAATGCGGTCATCAATTCTGGCGGCAGATCATCTTGCGCAACGGCCCTATTGCCCAGATCGGCAGGGCTGTCGATCGGTTCCAAATAACGCCAGCCTTGAAACGGACGCCGCGTCGCGGCCTGGGTGCGGATAATTTCGGGATCCATCACTATGCCACAGCGTCGAATACCGTCGTTGCCAATCACTTCGTCCAGCCGCAACACAATTTGGCGGGCTTGGATCACGCCCTTGATCACCCAATAAATCGAGCCGCCGTTCAGCAGTTCAGATTCGCGTCGTGGCCACATGCGGGTAATATGTTGGTTTAGGCTTTCTGTGCCCTCTAGGCGTCGGGTAGCACGATGGCTTTCGAGATGCTCGACTGAGTCGATTCCGACACATAGTTTTACTAGATTTATGGTTTTGGCCACCTAGAACCCCCAAGATGTGCTATAGCCCGACTCGTAACATCATAGCGCATAAGATGCCAAAGGCAATTGACCGACCTTTGCGTTACCCCTATTCTGGTATGCCTTACCATCACCTTTGAGGATTCCCGACATGAGCCATTTTTCTGCGCCGATCGCCGAGCAAATTTGGGATATGAAGTATCGCCTAAAGGACCGCGACGGTGCGATTGTGGACGAAACCGTCGAGAACACCTGGCGTAGAATCGCGGCTGCATTGGCCGAAGGCGACACCGAGGGCCATGAGCAAGAGTTCTACGACGCCTTGGAGGATTTCAAATTCTTACCGGCAGGCCGCATCACCGCAGGCGCTGGCACCAGCCGCGCCGTGACTCTGTTCAATTGTTTTGTCATGGGGACGATCCCCGACAGTATGGGCGGCATTTTCGACATGTTGAAAGAGGCCGCGCTGACCATGCAGCAAGGTGGCGGCATCGGGTATGACTTCTCGACCATCCGGCCCAAAGGCGCGGGTGTGCTGGGCGTGGCGGCAGACGCCTCTGGTCCGATTTCCTTTATGGATGTCTGGGATGCGATGTGTCGCACGATCATGTCGGCCGGCTCGCGCCGCGGTGCGATGATGGCGACCATGCGCTGCGATCACCCCGATGTTGAGGATTTCATCACTGCCAAACAGGACGCCGCGCGCTTGCGGATGTTCAACCTGTCGGTGTTGATCACCGACGATTTCATGGAGGCCGTAAAAGCGGACGGCGCGTGGGAGTTGAAATTCGGCGAAACGGTGTATCGCACCCTTCAGGCCCGCGACCTGTGGGAAAAGATCATTCGCTCGACCTATGAATTTGCCGAGCCAGGGGTGATTTTCATCGACCGGATCAACGCGATGAACAATCTGTCCTATTGCGAAACCATTGCTGCGACAAACCCTTGTGGTGAGCAACCCTTGCCGCCTTATGGCGCCTGCCTGCTGGGGTCCGTGAACCTTGCGCGGATGGTGAATGATCCGTTTGAAAAGACCGCAAAATTGGATTCGGCCGCTTTGGATCGGCTGGTTACCACGGCCATTCGCATGATGGACAATGTGATCGACACCAGCCGCTTTCCACTTGAGGCTCAAGCCCAAGAAGCCCACGCCAAACGTCGAATTGGACTTGGTGTTACAGGGTTGGCGGATGCGTTGTTGATGGTCGGCTTGCGCTATGGCTCGGACGAGGCTGCGGCCCAAACCGAAGCGTGGATGAAACAGATCGCGCGGGTTTCGTATTTAGCGTCCGTCGAATTGGCCAAAGAAAAAGGTGCCTTTCCGCTGTTTGACGCAGACAAATATCTGGCCAGCGGCACAATGCAAGCGATGGACGAGGACGTGCGCGCCGCCATTCGCGAACACGGCATCCGCAACGCCTTGCTGACCTCTGTCGCGCCAACCGGCACCATCAGCCTTTATGCCGGCAACGTCAGTTCGGGTATCGAACCCGTGTTCGCCTATGCCTACACCCGCAAGGTTTTGCAAAACGATGGCACCCGTTCTGAAGAAGAAGTTGTTGATTACGCCGTGCAGATGTGGCGTGAGAAATTTGGCGACAAGGAGCTGCCAGAGCATTTCGTTAATGCCCAAACGCTGGCTCCGCTGGACCATGTGAAAATGCAGGCCGCTGCGCAAAAATGGATTGATAGCTCGATCTCGAAAACCATCAACTGCCCTGTTGATATCAGTTTTGAAGACTTTCAGGACGTTTATATGCAGGCCTGGGACAGTGGGTGTAAGGGCTGCACAACCTATCGCCCCAACGACGTTACCGGATCGGTTTTGACCGTGAGCGAGGCCTCCGAATCCGTGCCAGAGGCCGAAACAGGGGCCGATGTAGTGTACCTGTCCGAACCACTGGATCGTCCGCAACAACTCGAGGGCAGCACCTATAAATTGAAGTGGCCCGAAAGCGAGCATGCGATTTACATCACCGTGAATGATCTGGTGATCAACGGACACCGCCGCCCGTTCGAAGTGTTCATCAACTCCAAAAACATGGAGCATTTTGCATGGACTGTTGCCCTGACACGCATGATCTCGGCAGTGTTTCGGCGCGGCGGGGACGTCAGTTTTGTGGTTGAGGAACTAAAGGCCGTGTTTGATCCGCGTGGCGGCGCATGGATGGAAGGCAAATATGTGCCGTCCATATTGGCCGCGATCGGCGGTGTGATTGAGCGCCACTTGATCCACACAGGATTCATCGAGGGCGAGGGTTTGGGCCTAAAGGCAGACCCGCAAGCGCAAGTGGTCAACCTGGACACGCCGCGCGGTGCGGCTTGCTCTAAATGCGGCGACTACGGCTTGCGGATGGTTGAAGGCTGCATGACCTGCGGCAGTTGTGGGCACAGTAAATGTGGCTAAAGCCACCGTCGATGTGTGTGGACGCACCCATAGATTTGCCATTTTGACCCCGGGGACTGCCATTCTGGTCTGATAAAATTGCCATCAGCAATTTTTGCTTGCTCCAACCAGATTTTATACCTCGACGAAGGCGGCGGGAGTGCAGGCGAACATGTGCACTTTGAGGCCGCCCCTGTCAGGCGGGTTGAACCTGACGGTCCCGATATCGTGAGCAATGGGCTTGCACTATCTGGAACTGCACACTGGATGTTTGATCGTGGCCAGTGGGGCTGGCCGATGATCTTTCCATTTTGGTGTCAAGGCAAAGCAATGACCTGGAAGCCGTGACAGCGATGATCAATTCCTCGGGAAAGCTCTTGGTACCTACCAGCCTCCATGAAGTCCTTCGACCATTTGTAATAGATGCCCTGCGAGATGCCTTCACGGCGGCATAGCTCTGCAATGCTGTCCTCGCCCCGTAGCCCGTCCAAGACGATCCTGATCTTCTCTTCGGATGAATAATGCTTGCGGGTGGCCCGCTTGATATCTTTGACGATCTTCTCGCCAGGGCTTTTGCGTATTCCGGTTGTCTGTCTCATGTTCCACTCCTCAGTGGTTACGATGAGCCAAAAACATTCTCTTATCAAATGCGACTATTTGGACCCATAAGCGCTGACGTCAGACAAGGGCTTTCCTCAATGGTTTCCAGCTAGGTGACTGTGGGGAGAGTTTGAGGTCTATGCCTTCCCAACCTAGCACCTCTTCGGCTTCAGCCACAAAGAATGGGTCTGCTTTACCTCTGGCATAATCGTGGCGGGTTCCGGCAACTAGGTCCGCATTGGCCTCCGTGTATTCCTCGAAGGTTGGGCGTGGGAGATATTCAAAATTCTCTGGATCATCAATGTCCTCAAAACCATCTGCCCGCGTGTCGCTGTCCTCATCTAACAGGCTGTGGAGATAGGATGCCTTGATCGTTCTGATTTGCGCAGTTGTAAGCTCATTGGTTTCTGGTTGATCAGCAAAAGTATTAGCCTTCTCCAGCGTCCGCCGATGTTTGAGGAACATCTCATCGACCTCAACCGCTGCAATTTTTACAAGGCGTAGGGCTTCCGCGTAATCTTTGGTGCGTAACGAAAACTTCTCTTCGACCTTGCCATAGGTGGCGACAATATCCTTGGGAACGGCTGCACGGTGATAATACGTAGAATCGCGGCGGTATAGGCGGGTATGTCCAGACATCTTTTCCATGACCTTCACTGTACCACTTTAACGTACCAGTCCACGGAAATCTTCCTGCAATATCAGTAAGTTATTGAGATTATTCAGGAAAGAAAAAGTTGGTGGAGCCTAGGAGGATCGAACTCCTGACCTCCTCGCTGCCAGCGAGGCGCTCTCCCAGCTGAGCTAAGGCCCCATCATTGGGTCGTCGTGAGACGCTATTTAGGCAAGCACGAAGGGCAGTTCAAGCGAAAAAGCACCATTTCCCCACATTGCAAACAGAAACCACAGATATCCATGCCTCAAGACGCCCTGATTTTACGAAATCGGTTTGTATCAGGGCGAAATTATACTACTGCTGAACCCAATCAGTAGTGGCGGCAAGGGGGTGCATCACATGCATAGCGAAATACGTGAATGCGATGTTTTGATTGTTGGCGGTGGTCCGGCAGGGCTCTCGGTTGCTTCGACCTTGCCGGATGATGTCAGCACGATCATCGTGCATCAGGATCGCGAAATTGGCAAACCCGTGCGCACAAGCGGCGGATCATGGGTGGCGGCCCTACAGGCCCTAGGTGTGCCCGAGCATTGCTATCTTGTCCTTGAGAAGAACGAGGCCTATTCCGACAACGAACATGCCGAATTGCCCTTGGGAAAAAACGCTGCCATTCTGGCGATCACCGAGCTTTACCAATGGCTTGCCTCTTTGTCGGACCACAAAGATCGCGACCTTCTACTGGCCACTAAATTTCTGGATTGCGCGTTGCAAGATGACGGTAGTATCCTTTCAGATATCCGCACCCGTGATGGCGAGAAAAGCCAGATTCGTTCAAAATACATCGTCGACGGCACCGGTTGGCATACCTCAGTTTTGCATTCTCTGGGCTTGGCTGAAAAACCCGAACGGCTGGGTGTTGGCATTGAGTATGAATACCCTCTGGGTAAAAATGACCCCACGCGGGCGTTTATCTTTTTCGGCGACAGTGCGCCGTCCGGCTATGGCTGGGGCTTTCCCACGCCCGAGGGGATGTTTCGCCTTGGCATCGGCGTCATCAACCCGGACACAGACCTTTCGCCCCGCGACGTGATGAACAAGGTCATGGAGAACAACCCCGAAGAACGCTTCGGTATTGATCTGTCAGGCGACTACACCGTGAACAGTGGCATACTGCCCTCGATCGCTTACGAGTCAAAACTGGTTTATGGCAACGTGATCCGAGTCGGCGATAGCGCCAATTTCGCCACGCCCACGATGGGCGAAGGTATTCGGGTTTGCATCGAGTTTGGCCGCCTGCTTGGAGAAAACCTGGGTAAGACCGTGAAGTCCGGCAACCGCTGGCACCTTTGGAAATACGAATGGGCCTGCCGGATCAGGTTGCAAAAAGACTATTTTTTCGGCTTCCTGATGAATACTCGTGGTGCCCAAATGCTCAGTCCTGACCAGTGGGACCGCAGTGTTCTACGCATGAAAACTGTCGATCCAGAGACGTTAATGCAAACCCTGCGCAGCGAGTTCCGGTTCAAGAAAATGTTTTTGATCGTGTTTTTCAGCGCCAAAGGCCGGTTACAGAACTTGTTCCGAAAACTAACCTCCATACTGCGTCGCCGTTAACCGCACAAAAAACACCCGCCCCTGTTGGTACAGAGGGCGGGCAAAATAACGTAATAAGTGTTGTTAGGATTTAGCTGTCGTCGTCAGGTGCGGCAACATCGGCAATCTCTTCCAATGGAACAGTGTCGTCGTCGTCGTCTTCCAGAACGTCATCGCCCAGATCGACATCCGATGTGTCATCATCATCCAGCAGTTCTTCACCATCAACAACATCAGCGTCTTTGGCCTTGCTGTTGGCATCTTCTTTGTCGGCAACCATCGTGCGTGACTTGTTGCCAGTGTCGATTTCGACAACTTCGCCAGTGTAAGGGCTGACCACGGGTGTCTTGTTCAGATCGTAAAACCGTTTACCGGTCTCTGGGCAGACGCGCTTAACGCCCCATTCTTCGTTGGGCATAGAATTTCCCTTCACTTTGTCGCTGTTGTCATGAGTTCTGGGCCAAGTGCCACAATGAGGCGGGGGTGTCAAAGGCTTTTGCCTTATCTGCGCCGGATTGGCGAATTACAGGGTGAATCTGGCCCAAAGACACGGTACAATGGGTTAACAAAACCACACCGCGGGCAGGGACAGATGGAGCAGATCGAGTTAGCCGGACCACCTTTGGTTACGATTCTGATCAGGCGCA
Source organism: Rhodobacteraceae bacterium UBA2776 (assembly GCA_002352425.1). Taxonomy (GTDB): domain Bacteria; phylum Pseudomonadota; class Alphaproteobacteria; order Rhodobacterales; family Rhodobacteraceae; genus Profundibacter. The sequence goes on along the minus strand of DEIK01000118.1, from coordinate 11,373 downwards.
CGCGTCAAGCACGGCGTTTATCGCTGCGCGTGTCGCAGCTGGATGGGCGCGTGACCATGAGCCTGCCGATGCGCACGCCCTTACGCGAGGCGAAAGTCTTTGCCACCGAAAAAGAGGGTTGGATTAGAGGGACACTTGCCAAACGGCCCGAGATCGAAAGACCCATGATCGACGGTAAAGTCCTGTTCCAGGGTGTAGAGGTGGACGTGGTAACAGGCCCCGGACGCGTGGCGCGCTTTGTTGATGGACAAATCACTGTGCCAGACAATCCTGCACGCGTCATGTCGCGGGTGGCGGCTTTCCTCAAGATCACGGCTCGTCACCGCCTGACTGAGGCCTCAGACCGCTATGCCGCGCAGTTGGGCGTGTCCTATGGCCGCCTGTCCTTGCGCGACACGCGCTCACGTTGGGGGTCTTGCTCCAGCGAGGGCAACCTAATGTACTCGTGGCGCCTGATCATGGCCCCGCCCGAAGTGTTAGACTATGTCGCCGCCCACGAAGTCTCGCATTTGCTTGAGATGAACCATTCGCCGCAATATTGGCGTGTGGTGGGCGGTATCTATCCGCAGTATAAAGCCCCACGTGGTTGGCTGCGCCAACACGGTCAACAATTACACCGTTTTCGGTTCTCAGACTAAACATCAACTGAGCGCACTTGACCGCAGTGGTGATTTTGTGATCACATAAACTATGCTTAATCCAGCCAAACCCAGCGACACAAACGCCCCCTCCCATGATCAAGTGTATCGCCAAATGCGAACACGGATTATGCATGGCGAACTTGCGCCCGGCACGGCACTGACCCTGCGCGGGCTAGGACGCGAATTTGGCGTCTCGATGACCCCCGCCCGCGAGGCGATCCGCCGTTTGGCCGCCGAAGGGGCGCTGACCTTGTCCAGTTCGGGTCGTGTCACCACGCCAGACCTCGGCAACGATCGCATCGAGGAGCTGGCGGCCTTGCGTGGGCTGTTGGAGCCAGAACTGGCCAGTCGCGCCTTGCCCCGCGCCCATATCGCGTTGATTGACCGCTTGCAGGTGATCAACCAGACCATCGCCGAGGCGATCTCCAAACAAGATCCGGTGGCCTATCTGCGCACCAATCTAGAGTTCCACCGCACACTTTATCTGCGCGCCCAAGCACCCGCGATGCTCGCCATGACCGAAACCGTCTGGTTGCAACTGGGGCCAACCATGTGCGCCCTCTATGGACGATTGCGTCGCACCGAGCCGCCGCAAAATCACCGTACTATCATTGCCGCTCTGCGCGCCGGAGACGAGCCGGGTTTGCGGCTCGCCGTGCGCACAGACGTGACCCAAGGGCTAAAGATGCTGGTGGGCTAATCGCGAAGAAGGCCGTAAGGACTGATGAGCGGCTCAGCGCCCGGCCCGCGGTGCAATCAGCCAAGGACCAACTCTGAAGGCAAACAATCCAAACGCAACGATCCAGGTCAAAGCAGACCCCGTTATGGCCCAGTCAAATTGCACCCAGATTGCACCAATAACCCGCAATGTGACGCTAAAGATCAAGGCAATCATCGCAATATTCAAGGCCTTATCAGCCGCAAGCGAGCGACCTGTGTGGCCTAAACTGGCCCGCACCATCACCGCGAGCGTCATCCCTCCCGCCGCGCCAATGCCAAACACATGCAATGCGCCCGTGCCGATGGCTGGGCTGCCTATCAACATGCCCACCGCGAGCGTTAAAAACCCCAGCGGTACGAAAGCGTAAAACACATGTAACACCAACAGCAACGGGTTCGCCACTGTCCGTTCCCCAGCCCAGCGTCCCAACCGGACAATATGGGCAATGCCCAGCACAGCAAACCCGACGCCAAGCAGGGGCGCGCTGTCAACCGCCGTCCAAAACCCAAGCACAATCGCCGAAGCGGCAACCGTGACCACGTCATAGCGATCAAAGGGTTTGGGCATTTTCCCAGCCGCACGTCGTGCCAGCCAATTGCGTGTAAAACTAGGGATTACACGCCCGCCAATCAGCATCAGTAACACCAATACGGACGCAAACCCCAGCCGAACAGGTGCTGTCCCCAGCCCTCCATTCATCATATCAAAGTGGAACCAGATATTGGCCAAACCCATCAACAGAACAGGGGCCAAGACCCGCAAATTCCGCCAGTTCTTGCCGGCAATAATCTCGCGTGAAATCGCAACACCCAGGACCGGCAAAAACGCGGCGTCCACGGATGCAACAATGGCATAACTCGCGTCCTCGCCCATCAACATCGCAACCCGTCCCGCCAGCCACAATAAAAAGATCGCAATTAGCGGCCATCCCACCACCGGAAAACGTCCTGTCCAGTTTGGCACGGCCGTGAACAAGAACCCCGCGATTACCGCCGAAGTATAGCCAAACAGCATTTCGTGCTTGTGCCAGTCAATCGGTGCAAGATGGATATCTAAGCTGTAGTAACCGTGCAGTTCCGCCAGCCAGAGCGCGACTGAGACGATGCCAAATAGGGCTGCAAACAGAAAAAACGGGCGGAATCCACCACTGAAAAAGGCATGGCCTGTCCACCTGCGTTCACGTTTGGAACCGTGTTTTTTCAGCAGAGGTGGTGACATTACGATTTTCGATTTCTGGCTGTTCCGAATTGTTTCAAAGCGTATGTTTTGCGTGACCCGTTGCCAACGAAAAAAGCTGCGGTATCACGCCGCAGTTACTGCTCGCCATAATATGCTGCCCTCCCTTGGTTAGAAAAGACAGCGTTGATTTCATCTAAGCGTGGATAGCGCCGTCGCCGCAAGCAAGCGCGGCTTCGCGGACGGCCTCCGAACAGGTCGGATGCGCATGACACGTCAAGGCGATGTCTTGGGCCGAGGCGCCAAATTCCATAGCGACACAGATTTCGTGGATCATCTCACCGGCATTCGGCCCAATGATATGCGCGCCCAAAACGCGGTCAGTACTTTGATCTGCAAGGATTTTAACAAAGCCGTCGCCCGCAAACATCGCCTTGGCACGCGCGTTGCCCATAAAGGTGAATTTGCCAATCTTATAGGCGTGGCCGGCTTCTTTCAGCTGTTCTTCGGTCTGACCAACGGTGGCGACTTCAGGATTGGTATAGACCACACCCGGGATCACGCCATAGTTCACATGACCTGATTTCCCCGCCATCACTTCGGCGACGGCCATGCCTTCGTCCTCGGCCTTGTGGGCCAACATCGGGCCGTTGATGGCGTCGCCGATGGCGTAAATGCCGGAAACATTGGTGGCCCAATGGGCATTGGTCTGAACTTGATCGCGAGGCGACATTTCAATGCCAAGCGCTTCCAAACCCAATCCATCCGTAAAAGGTTTGCGGCCTGTGGCCACCAAAACGACGTCGGCATCAAGTACGGCTTCGCTGTCGTTTTTACGTAGTTTATAAGTGACTTTGGCCTTGGTTTTGGTGGTCGAAACGGATTGAACAGCCGCCCCCAAAACGAATTTAATCCCTTGCTTTTTAAGGGTTCTGGCAAAGACTTTGGACACCTCGGCGTCCATGCCAGGGGTGATATGATCCAAGAATTCGACCACAGTGACTTCGGCTCCTAAACGTGCGTAAACCGACCCCATTTCAAGACCGATCACCCCAGCGCCAACCACCACCATTTTCTTGGGTGTTTTGGGCAATTCCAGCGCACCTGTGGAGGTGACGACGATTTTTTCATCCACCTCGACACCCGGCAAGGAGGAGGGCTCAGAACCTGTCGCGATGACGATATTCTTGGCGTCATACACCTCGTCACCGACTTGAACCTTGCCAGCTGCCGGAATCGAAGCCCAGCCTTTGATCCAGTCTACCTTGTTCTTTTTGAACAGAAATTCGATGCCTTTGGTGTTTTGGCCAATTACATCATCCTTATAGGATTGCATTTGCTTCCAATCCACCGAGGGTGACTTCCCCTTGAGCCCCATCTTGGCAAAATTATGCTCGGCCTCGTGCAGCATATGGCTGGCGTGTAGCAGGGCTTTGGATGGAATACAGCCGACATTCAGACAGGTGCCACCAAGGGTTTCGCGGCCTTCAACGACGGCCGTTTTTAGGCCGAGTTGCGCACAGCGGATGGCGCAGACATAGCCGCCGGGGCCAGCGCCGATGATGATTACGTCGTAGGATGCCATTGTGAATTCTCCTTGAGAAAAACGGGGTATAGAAAGCGTATGGAAACGGTATGGATTTTATACATACGGGTGTTGGTTTGGCGGGGCAGAGGCTTGATGCCTCCGGCGGGGATATTTTTGCAAAAAAGAAACATGATCAGATTAGGGCCGTGATGAGCATGGTGAGGGTGGCCCCCGTGGCGATGGTCCAGATGGTGGAGCGAAGGTAGGGAATGCCGAAGGCGTAGGCGGGGACATAGGCGATGCGGGCGATCAGGTAGGCCCATGCGCAGTTTATCGTCAGCGGGGTGGATTGGTCGCCCAAGGTGACGACTATCACGGCGATGGCGAACAGGGCGAGCGCGGCGTAGTGGTTATCAAGCGCGCGATTCAAACGGCCCGCGAGGCCCGTCAGCGGACGCGGCGTGTCGCGGGGGGAGGCGCCGTATTTGATGCCGAACTGGGCGTCGGAAAAGAGGATGGTCAGGGCGAGTTGCACGGCTTGCAGCAGGGCGGCGTAGGTGAGGATTGTGAGTTCTGGGGTCATGGGCTGCGCTCCGTTACCAGCGCATCGCAGGTCGGGCAGAAAACTTGCGTGGTTTTGCCCGATTTTTTGATGACCCACGGACCGGGTTCATGCGCGTCGATGTAGGACGGACCCTCACTGGGTTTGGTGTGAGGGCCGACACCGACCACCCATTCCAGTTCGCCTGCTTGTCCGCAGTTCTTGCAAGTTAGGTTTGTGGGTTCGAGGTAGGCCATTTAGGTTATTGGTCCGGTTGAAGGGGGCAAGTTAAAGGAGAGAATGGTGAGTCCTGCGGTCATTTCGATTTCTTACCCTTTTTCTCTGTCCAACCATAATACCTTTCAACCCATTCGGGGTCTGTATCATCATTTTCGACAACCGTTACCTCTAATGTGCCCCCACCCATTGGCAAAGCATACAAGAACAAAGTTGGCCCACTATCAAACTCAACAACCACTGACCCCACATCAGACTGTGAAACAGACGTGATTGTTTGCCCCTTCAGACAATCAATTATTCGCCCAGATAAAAGCTCGTCATCCATAACAAACCATCAACAATTCACCTCGCCATTGCCATTATAAATCCATCAACAATCGACGCGGATCCTCGAGCGCTTCTTTCACCCGCACAAGGAAGGTTACAGCCCCTTTGCCGTCGACAATCCGGTGGTCATAGGACAGCGCCAGATACATCATCGGGCGGATCACCACTTGGCCGTTGATCGCCATCGGACGGTCTTGGATTTTATGCATGCCCAAGATGCCAGATTGCGGTGGGTTTAGAATGGGGGAGGACATCAGCGATCCGTAAACGCCGCCGTTGGACAGGGTGAATGTGCCGCCCTGCATTTCGGCCATCGACAGTTTGCCAGCCACGCCCTTTTGGCCCAGCTCGGCGATTTTCTGTTCGATGCCAGCAAAGGACATTTCATGCGCGTTGCGTACCACGGGCACCACAAGCCCGGTTGGCGTGCCAACGGCCACGCCCATGTGGACGTAATTTTTGTAGACCACATCGGTGCCGTCGATTTCGGCATTCACGTCAGGCACTTCGTTCAGAGCGTGGATGCAGGCCTTGGTGAAGAAGGACATAAAGCCCAGTTTGACGCCGTGCTTTTTGAAAAACAGGTCTTTGTATTCTTTGCGCAGGTCCATCACAGCGCCCATGTCGACCTCGTTATAGGTGGTCAGCATGGCGGCAGTGTTTTGCGATTCCTTCAGGCGACGCGCGATGGTTTGGCGCAAGCGGGTCATTTTGACTCGCTCTTCGCGTGAGGCATCATCCGCAGAAGAGGGCGCGCGTGGGGTTGTTGCTGGTGCGGCGGCAGCGGCAGGCGCTGGTGCTTTGGCCGCGTTTTGCACATCTTCTTTCATGATGCGCCCGTCGCGGCCAGTACCGGTGACTTGACCAGCGGCCAGACCAGCCTCGGCCATCATTTTGTTGGCGGAGGGCGCGTTCTCGATGTCTTTGCCTGTGGTCACAGCGGCGGTGGCGGCAGGGGGCGCAGCGGGTGCGGCAGCTGCGGCGGAGGCACCGCCCATGATCACCGCCAGCTTGCCGCCAGCGTTCACGGTTGCGCCGTCAGCGGCGATGATTTCTGTCAGGGTGCCGGAGGCCGGTGCAGGCACTTCGACAGAGACTTTGTCGGTTTCCAATTCACACAGCATTTCGTCCTGCGCCACCGTGTCGCCAACGGCTTTGAACCATGTAGAGACCGTTGCCTCAGTGACAGATTCGCCCAATGTAGGGACCATCACGTCAACAGGCGCACTGTCCGATTTCGCAGCGGGAGCCGGAGCTGCCGCAGCGGCGGGGGCAGGTGCCGCGCCTTCGCCAGCGGTTAGGGTTGCAAGCAGGGCGTCTACGCCAACGGTTGCACCCTCAGTGGCGACGATTTCGGCCATGACGCCTGCCGATGGGGAGGGCACCTCGACGGTGACTTTATCGGTTTCCAATTCGCAGAGCATTTCGTCCACAGCAACGGCATCGCCGGGTTTTTTGAACCATGTGGCGACGGTGGCCTCGGTGACAGATTCGCCCAGTGTCGGGACGCGGATTTCGATGGACATTATGTTATCCTTTGATGGTGAGCGCATCATCAATGAGCGCTGTTTGTTGGGCTTTGTGGGTTTTGCCAAGGCCGGTCGCGGGCGAGGCAGAGGCGTTGCGGCCCGCGTAAACTGGGCGCTTTACCTTGGATTTGATCCGGTCAAGTACCCATTCAATATTGGGTTCCATGAAGGTCCAGCCGCCCTGATTTTTGGGCTCTTCCTGGCACCAGACTACATCGGCGTTTTTAAAGCGTTCGAGTTCTTTGACTATCGACATAGCGGGGAACGGATAGAATTGTTCAATCCGCATCAGGTAGATGTCTTTTAGGCCACGCGCATCGCGCTCTTCCAGCAGGTCATAGTAGACCTTGCCCGAACACATCACGACGCGTTTGATTTTGGCATCAGAGTTCAGGGCCAAGTCGGACGAGCCTTTTTGCGCGTCATCCCAGAGGACACGGTGGAAAGAAGAGCCTGTTGTGAAATCTTCTTTCGCGGACACAGCCTTTTTGTGGCGCAGCAAAGATTTTGGCGTCATCAAGATCAGCGGTTTGCGATAGGAGCGGTGCAACTGGCGGCGCAACAGGTGGAAATAATTGGCTGGTGTGGTGCAGTTGGCAACGATCCAGTTGTCCTCGGCTGACATTTGCAAGAACCGTTCAAGGCGGGCCGAGGAGTGCTCTGGCCCCTGTCCTTCAAACCCGTGGGGCAACAGCACCACGAGGCCAGACATACGCAGCCATTTACGTTCGCCGGATGAGATGAACTGATCGAACATGATTTGCGCGCCGTTAGCGAAATCCCCAAATTGGGCTTCCCACAGGGTTAGCGAATTGGGTTCGGCCAGCGAGTAGCCGTACTCAAAGCCGAGGACCGCGTATTCCGACAGCATCGAGTCGATGACCTCATATTGGGCCTGACCTTTGCGGATGTTGTTCAGCGGGTAATAGCGTTCTTCGGTGTCTTGGTTGATCAGCGCCGAGTGGCGGTGAGAAAAGGTACCGCGGGCCGAATCTTGGCCTGACAGGCGAACTGGGAAACCCTCGAGCATCAAGGAGCCGAACGCCAGCGCTTCGCCGGTGGCCCAGTCGATGCCTTTTCCTGCTTCGATCATGGTTTTCTTGGTCGCCAGCATCCGGTTGACGGTTTTATGCACTGGAACATCGTCTGGTACATGTGAAAGCGAGGCGCCGACGTCGCTATAGGTTTCAGGCGAAATAGCGGTTTCGCCGCGCTGGTAATCCTCGTCCTTTTTGGACAGGTGTTTCCAGCGGCCGTCCAGCCAATCCGCCTTGTTGGGCTTAAAATCCTTACCTGCTTCGAATTCCTCGTTCAGGTGGGCTTGAAACGCGGTTTTCATATCGTCAATTTCGCCCTCGGGCATCAGTCCGTCGCGGATCAGGCGTTCCGTATAAAGCTGTAGCGTGGTTTTCTGGGTCTTGATTTGTTTGTACATCAACGGGTTGGTGAACATCGGTTCATCCCCCTCGTTGTGGCCAAAGCGTCTGTAACAGAAGATGTCGATCACCACGTCTTTTTGGAATTTCTGACGGAACTCTGTGGCAACTTTGGCGGCGTGAACAACGGCCTCCGGGTCGTCCCCGTTGACGTGGAAAATCGGCGCTTCGACCATCAGGGCGATGTCCGTCGGGTAGGGTGACGAACGGCTGAAATGTGGCGCGGCGGTGAAACCGATTTGATTGTTCACTACGATATGGATGGTGCCGCCAGTGCGGTGGCCAAGCAGTCCTGACATGCCGAAGCATTCGGAAATCACGCCCTGGCCTGCAAAGGCCGCATCGCCGTGCAGCAACAGCGGGATCACGCTTGAGCGTTCCTTGTCAAATTTCTGGTCCTGTTTGGCGCGGGATTTGCCCAAAACCACAGGATTCACAGCCTCAAGGTGGCTGGGGTTGGCGGTTAGAGACAGGTGTACGGAGTCGCCGCCAAATTCGCGGTCCGAGGAGGCGCCGAGGTGATATTTTACGTCCCCAGAGCCGTCCACATCTTCGGGCTTGAAGCTGCCACCCTGAAATTCGTTGAACACAGCGCGGTACGGTTTGGCCATCACGTTGACCAGCACCGAAAGGCGACCACGGTGTGGCATGCCGATGATGATTTCCTTGGCCCCCAGATCACCACCACGTTTGATGATTTGCTCCATCGCCGGAATCAGACTCTCGCCGCCATCCAGACCGAAACGCTTGGTGCCCATGTATTTCACATGCAGGAATTTTTCAAAACCTTCTGCCTCGACCAGTTTGTTCAGGATGGCGCGGCGACCCTCGCGGGTGAAAGCGATTTCCTTGCCATAGCCCTCGATGCGCTCTTTGAGCCATGCGGCTTCTTCGGGGTTGGAAATGTGCATATATTGTAGCGCAAAGGTGCCGCAATAGGTGCGTTTCACAATATCGATGATCTGACGCATCGACGCGACTTGCAGCCCCAGCACGTTGTCGATGAAAATCGGACGGTCCATGTCGGTTTCGGTAAAGCCGTAAGACACAGGATCCAATTCGGGGTGTGCTGCCTGTTCGGCCAAGCCAAGCGGGTCCAGATCAGCGGCCAAGTGGCCACGAATACGGTAAGCCCGGATGATCATCAGGGCGCGGATACTGTCCAGCACGGCGCGTTTAACCGCCTCGTCCGAGACTTTGACGCCTTGCTCACCGGCCTTTTTAACGATTTTTTCGGCAGCCTTGGCAGGCTCTGTCGCGTCGGTTGGCCATTGTCCGTCGAGCGCATGGGTCAGATCATCATCCGGGGTAGGTGGCCAATCCCCACGCGCCCATGACGGGCCAGCAGCAGCGGCTTTGACCTCTTGATCACCCTCGCCAAGCTCTTTGAAAAACGCTTGCCAAGCTGCATCAACCGCATTCGGGTCACCTGCGTATTGAGCGTAGAGCTGCTCGATATACTCGGCATTATGGCCTTGCAAAAAGGAGGAGTTGTGGAACTCGTCAGTGGTGGGGTGTTCGGTCATTATGGGCACCTTGTGAGGTTGAGCGACTCGTTTTATTCGTATCCGTCGGGAACGTCGGCATAACCATATTGCTCGAAAATCCACGGTTTGGTTTTGTGCATATGGTCGATGGTACGTTTGTTGAAATACTCGTGAACCGGGATTGATTTTCTTTGTTTGGCGGTCGATTTGGTGACGGGCATATTATCGGCATCAAAAGGCGCGCCGACCTTATCGCAGAGGGCTTCTAAGTCGCCCATCAGGGTCTCAAACCGGATCACATGATCAATGACGTTTTCACCATCAATGGTCATATGCGGATCGGTCAATTGCACATTGCGATTGAGGGCGAATTTTGTGAAGGCCCGTTTAACAACGCTGAAATCTTCCGATATGTCCAGCTTGCGGCGCCTGCTCCACCAATAGAAATGCGATACGACCTGATCAAACGGGTTGCGGATTGCCGCGACCTTGGTTGAGCGGGGCCAGATATTGGGGTCTAGCTGATCCAGTTCATGGCGCAAATCTTTGGCAAAGATATGATTGTACCAGATTTCATCGGTGTCGTTTTTGTTGTGATCTTTTTTACCGCCGCGAAATCCGACAATGCCGTTTTCATTGACGATTGCATGGGTGGGTTCGGTTATCTCGTCCCCCAAACCGCAGGATTTTTGCAGGAACATCGCGATGGATGTTCCCGCCACTTTTTGGCGTTTGATGTAGATAAGGTTATGGCGATAGGAAACTAGCATGCAGAACTACCTCTGAAAATTGTACAATGGTTAACGGAACTATGGCCATTCTGGTGTCGGGTGCAATTCACGATTTTCTCCCTTGCCCTTAACTACATCGAAAAACCTTAACCAATCGCTTCCATCACCGCTTCGCCCAGACCCGCGGGGCTGTCAGCCACGATAATACCAGCGGAGCGCATGGCTTCGATTTTGCTTTCGGCGTCGCCTTTGCCGCCCGCCACGATCGCACCAGCATGGCCCATGCGACGGCCGGGAGGGGCCGTGCGACCAGCGATGAAACCAGCGGTTGGCTTCCAACGGCCAGCCTTTTTCTCATCGGCCAAGAATTGTGCGGCTTCTTCTTCGGCCGAGCCACCAATTTCACCAATCATGATGATGGATTGGGTTTCTGGATCAGCAAGGAACATTTCCAACACGTCGATATGCTCGGTGCCTTTGATGGGGTCGCCACCAATGCCAACAGCGGTGGATTGACCCAGCCCCATGTCAGTGGTTTGTTTCACGGCCTCATAGGTCAACGTGCCGGAGCGTGAAACCACACCACAAGAGCCACGTTTGTGGATGTGGCCGGGCATAATGCCGATTTTGCACGCATCAGGGGTGATCACGCCGGGGCAGTTTGGCCCGATTAGGCGGGATTTGGACCCGTCCAGCGCGCGGTAAACCTTCATCATGTCCAGCACCGGAATGCCCTCGGTGATGCAGACAATCAATTCCAGCTCGGCGTCGATGGCCTCAAGGATTGAATCGGCGGCAAAGGGCGGTGGCACGTAGATCACGGAAGCGTTGGCGCCGGTGACGTCGCGGGCTTCGTGGACAGAGTTGAAGACCGGCAGATCAAGGTGGGTTTGCCCGCCTTTTCCCGGTGTTACGCCGCCGACCATTTTGGTGCCATATGCAATGGCCTGTTCGGAGTGAAAGGTGCCTTGTGAGCCGGTGAAGCCCTGACAGATTACCTTGGTGTTTTCGTTTAC